>DASSEB010000170.1:0-6056 GCA_035696765.1 Pyrinomonadaceae bacterium
GTTTGCTTTCAACGGAGAGTCAGGTTACCTGGACCACGCGCTCGCGAGCCCAAGCCTCGTACCGCAGGTGATCGGCGCAGCGGAGTGGCACATCAACTCAGACGAACCGGTCGTCCTCGATTACAACGTGGAGTTCAAATCACCTAACCAGGTGAATACGCTGTACGCCGCGAACGCCTTTCGCTGTTCCGATCACGACCCGCTGATCGTTGGTCTAAGCCTGAACGCCCCACCCATTGCTGGCGCCGGTGGGCCATATTCCGTGAGTGCAGGTGGCACGGTGGTGGTCAACGGAACGGGCAGCGATCCGAATGGCGGAGTGCTCACGTTCGCCTGGGATTTGGACAACAATGGCAACTTCGAGACGCCGGGACAGAGCGTTAACTTTTCCGCAGCAGGACTCACGTCCGGAAGCAATCGCACGATCCGGGTTCGTGTTACAGACGCGGGCGGCCTCACGGCCACAGCATCCGCAACCGTGCATGTTAACTAAACAAAGTGCCGACTTTTCGGCTCACAGGAGACAGACTCATGCGAACGACTACTCTCACCGCGAATGGAAATTCGCGTCCTCAAGGTAAGTACACTCTCGTTGAAAAGCTTCCTTACGTACTGGCGTTCTTGTTTCTGCTCGCAATCTTTGGTGCCTCGTGGTTGCCGCCCGCTGAAGCGCAAGACCAGGAGCCGATTGCTGCCGTGGGCCACGGTGGTTTCTTTGGTCCGGACGGACGTCAAATTCCTTTGACGCTGAGTTTCGCTGCGAGGGCTCAGGCATGGTACCGCAATAAGCTGCTATCGCAGTTAAGTCCAGCGAAGCGCCGCGAATTCGCCTCCTATGAGAAACGTTTGTTTACGGGGTTGAGACCGAACCCTCAGGAAAGACTCGTGGTCCAGCACCAGTCGCTTGAATGGCTACTCGCCCAAACAGAATCAACGAAGGTCAAACTTGATACGGCGGGCAAACTGCGAGCCTTACGACACGCTATGAACTGGAAACTGCCTGAGCAGGCCGATTTGAAGGAGCCTGAAAAGCTCGAGCCCTTCGTAGTGCGGCAGGAAATTGTGGAGCGACTTGAGTCGTTGCGAATCAAACCCCCTGGCGATCAACGCGCGCATGCCGCGACGGCTACCACCAACTCGGGGCAAGCCTACATCGACGAATGTATCGCAGCCGGTGTCCCGATTCCGCCGGCGATCAATCTGATGGATCCTGCGGGACTTGCCGGTTGGAAGTCGCAAGGCTTCATTCCGACAGGAGACCAGTTCATCGTTGGTACACCAGCCGAGGTGCGTACCTTCAAGAGTACTTCGCCGGAGGGTATGTGCTACTCGTTACCCAGGTACACTGACTCGTCAAAGACGACATTCCTGCTCGATGGCGTGATCTGCATGGGTAAGCAAAGCTCGAAAGTTTGCTTCTGGGACAACCAGTGGACCAATCCTGCAACGGGTACGGTGGAGGCGTTTGAAATACCGGCGACGACTCAAATCCCTATCGGTGTCCCGACAACGAGCGGGGGCAAGTATCAAGCCGGAGGAAAGGAGATCGAGTTCGGCCCGGGCGGTATCTGCACTGACTGCCACGCTGGAGAAAACCCTTACATCATTCACCCGAGGAGCAACCTGGCCCCAAGTGGCACTGCGGTGTTGTGGCAGAGTCTTTCCGTCGCGCCGCAAAATCTGCCGTCGATTCCAGTCAATCGTTATGATCCTCTCGTCGGCGCATCATGGCCGCAAAACCGGTTCTCGCAGGCTGGTGCCACTGTACCCGCAGCATGCAGCAGTTGCCACGTTAAAACGCCTGCAGGACCGGGGCGATTTCCACACTTGTCGAACCAGTTGTGGTCCTACTGCAACACGGTGCTGGCCCAGGCGATTACAAGGACCATGCCTCCAGGCTCACCGGGTAGCGCAGCGGCGGCGGCCAACGCGTTTCGAAATGCGTGGTGCAATTTTCCGCCCGACTCGAGCTCGGCCGACACTGGTGATCCGCACATGACGACTATCAACGGCATCAACTACGACTTTCAAGCGGCCGGCGAATTCACCAGTCTCAGGAACGCCGACAGCGCCTTCGAATTACAAACCCGGCAGAGTCCTGTCATCACTACCTTTACCCCGGGCGCCAATCCCTACACTGGTTTGGCAAGCTGCGTAAGTCTGAACACGGCAGTGGCGCTGCGCATAGGCAAGCGACGCATCACCTATCAACCTGCCGGTGCATTTAGTAACGCGGAGCGGCTGGAATTGCGTGTGGATGGCGAACGTGTTGATACGTCAAACGGCTACGACCTGGGTAACGGAAACTTCATCAACAAGACCACTCAAGGCGGTGACGTCGAAATCCGGCTCGCCGACGGAACGCGCGTGGTCATCACTCCGACCTTCTGGACCGCACAAAACTACTGGTATATCGATGTGCAGGTATTCAACACGCCGGCACGCGAAGGTGTGATGGGCCGCATTCTGCCGTTCGAGTTTTTACCGCGCGCGCCCGACGGTTCGAGCTTCGGACCCAAACCTGTTTCGCTGCTTGACCGGCATGTGTTGCTGAACCATAAGTTTGCTGACGCGTGGCGCGTGACGACGGCCACCAGTTTATTTGACTACGCGACAGGTACGACGACCGCGGATTACACCGATAGGGATTGGCCCACTCCGAGTGGCCAGCCGTGCACCAGCACTACCGTGCGCGGCACGCCCACAGTGCGGGAGCCGCGCCCCGACCTCGCGAGAAAGGTGTGCGCTAGGATCAAGGACAAAGCTATTCGAGCTAACTGCATGTTTGACGTGACCGTGATGGGAGATCCCGTCGTCGCCAAGAGCCACCTGCGCGCCGCGCAACTCAAGGCTTCGGCACAAGCAAACCACTGAGGTCTGGAAGATCCGGAAACTCGGCCACTCGAACACCACTATCACGCACACTGCTCTCTTATTGTGCCTTTTGTGATTTTTTGTGGCTTACGCGATCCGCGGAGCTCAACCCATTCCGGGCGTCGTTCAATTGACGTTGTCTGCTCCCACTCCTGTGTCTGAGTAGTGGTTGGGGAACCACTGTTCCGCTCTTACTTGTTTGCAAAAGAACTGGTAGATTGTGGCCCTGATTAAAAGAAAGTTTTGAAGTGGAGGCCACAATGTACGTAATCACGGGAGCAACAGGAAATACCGGAAGCATCATTGCAAGGTCACTGTTGGGACTGGGCCAGAAAGTGCGAGCCATTGGGAGAAGCGCTGATCGCCTCGAGTCGCTTGCTACGGACGGTGCGGAGCCGTTTGTTTGTGACCTCCATGACGCAGCCGCACTGACCAAAGCCTTCACTGGAGCGAAGGCGGTCTACGCGATGCTCCCGCCAAGCACGACCAGCGAGAACTATCGCGCCGATCAGGACAGGGTGACGAATGCGATTGCACAGGCAGTTGAAAAATCGGGCGTCGAGTATGTTGTCTCGCTCAGTAGTATTGGTGCGGACAAGCCAGAGGGCACTGGGCCCGTCGCCGGCCTTCATTATCTCGAGCAAACACTCAATCGGATTCCGGGTCTGAACGCGTTGCACCTTCGCGCGGCCTACTTCATGGAGAACACGCTCGCGCAGATTGGCATCATTCACACGATGAATATAACTGCGGGGCCGTTACGTCCCGATTTAACTCAGCCGATGATCGCGACGCGCGACATAGGATCGGCTGCTGCGAGGGCGCTTCTGGATCTGAAGTTCAGTGACAAGCAGACACACGAACTGCTCGGCGAGCGAGATTTGAGTTACACCGAAGTCGCCGCGATCATCGGCCAGGCAATCGGCAAACCGGATCTGAATTACGTCCAATTGCCGGACGAGCAAATTCGCGGAGCGTTTCTGCAAATGGGAATGTCAGCCAACGTCGCGGATTTGATTCTTGAAATGTCGGCAGCTCTAAACTCGGGTCACATGAAACCGCTCGAGGAACGCAACGAGCAGAACACTACGCCGACTTCTTTCGAGTCGTTCGTGGAACAGGAATTCGTTCCTGCTTATCGCGGCAAGGCGACCAGCGCATAGTCCTGCCTTACAGCCCAGCCATGCGCTTCTCCGCAGCGTCGAGTTGCGGTAGGTTGTTTTCAGGACGGTCCAGGTAGAAGTAGGCGCAACTGGACCAATCGTCGGCGCGCTCGAACTTGCCGTCCTTGGTCATGTCCATCAAAACCTTGCCGGCGCCCGCGCGATAGAGCTGGCGACCCGTGCGAAAGAAACCACCGCGACTGTGATCTGCGAGATAGCCGATCTGCTGGATCGTGACGCGCACGTCACGACGGAAGTAGACGGGATCGACGATGTGGTAGCGGTAGAAGCACCAGCGCATCCGCGCCTCATCCGCGACGGGACTCCCCTGATACAGATTAGAGTAGCGGCCCTGTCCCCAGCCGGTGCCGATGTAGTCTTCCGTACCTGTTCCGGCGATCGTCGGCAGCGCGTCATCTCCGTCCAGATAAATCTTCACTTCGCCCTCGCCCCACCAGGTGTTGAAGTACTCCGACTGGTTGACGATGACGCCGATATTCGTGCCCAGATACCGGCCGCGCCCCGAGACCTTCGGGAGAATCTCGTAGTCTCGTTGGAGTATCGTCGGGTTCTCGCGCCGCCAATGCGCGTGGAAGTAGAGGATGTTGGCCGGGTGCCGATCGCCGACCGTGTAATCGACGTCGTAGAACAGTTCGGGCAAATCGCGCCCGCTCTCGTTGCGCATCACGATGCGCATCCCCGTGCGGAAGGGCATCGGCACGAAACAGTTGAGACTGCGTCCTTCAGGGTTTGAGAAGAGTGCCGACTCGAACTGGGCCATCTGTCCGAGGCCCACGCCGAAGAAGTCGCCGACGGGTGCACTCACGGCAGGGCTAGCCGCGCCATCCCAGAACATCTCAAGGCGCAAGCCGCGCAGCATCTGCGGGCTGCGGTCGGGCATCGTCATCCAGATGCGGCGCACCATGCCGGAGGTGTTCTTCGCTTCGGCCAGCACGACGGTCGCGCCCGCCTTGATTGCGATCGTCGGCGAGCCTTTGCGTCCGCCCGCCGCCGTGCCTGCGCGTCCCTTCTGGCCCGTCGGGTTTTCAGGGCTGGCCCAACGCGTCTCCACGCCTTCCGGTAATTCATAGATCTGCTGTGCGCGCACAACGGCTGCACATGCAGAGAGCAGTAGGATCAAAAGAGAGATCGGCTTCGTGTTACTCTTCATCTATGTCCTCCAAGTGAGTACCACTGGTTCGTCAATGTTCCTCGTTACAAGATCATACATAACAGTCTGCTTAGTTGATCACTCCCTTGAGTACGAAGCCTCACGCACAAAGTAGAACGGAGGATGAACTTTATGAAGGGTGTGGAGGATGGCAACGTGAAATCGAATGTTTTGGAAATTTTGATCCGGCGATGAGTCAACATTCCGCGGCAATGGACTGCTGCTGAGTCGCTATGAAAGCCACTGCAACCGGAGCAGGGGCATATTTTTATCTCCTAAGGCGAATAGCCCCCGCGGATTCAGCCCTTGCTAGATCTATGGAAACGTCAGGGTAGCCCCTTTCAGTTATTGACAAATGCAGTACGCCCAGCGGAGAAGACAAAATTGTCTGTGGGTCCGATGGTTCATTCCAGTCTCCGAGCATCTGACACTCTTGTGGCTTCAAGCGCAGCAATGGACGCCGTATTTCTTTACCGTCATGGACGTCAAGTTGTGCACTGAACTCCCAGTTTAACGATGCATCGCCGTTTGCGGGTGTGTACCACGCTTTAAGCCGAGACAGGTCGATCCCGAAATCACTTCTATTGCAAGCGGTGAGTTTTATATACGACCTTCTATTTGTATATGTAGCGATGTCTCGAAGCATGAATTGAATTCTCGCCGGACGACTTGAGTCTGAGAATCCGACTTCTCCTTTTAACAAACTGAAATTGTCGCCAAGAGTTACGGCGGCAATTTTAGAGTGGTAGCCGCTCACTGATTTTGAGACTGGGTTGCTGTTATTGGTAGGAGCGTCAGAAACATTCTCGTTCTTAACATCTGGTTTACGTTCTGGCTCAGCGACGGTT
>DASSEB010000171.1:0-11876 GCA_035696765.1 Pyrinomonadaceae bacterium
GCGGCGAAGAGCGGCCGGCGAAACTCGGATACTTTCATACACCCGAATACGACCACGTTAGAATCGAAGCGTGCGACACCTGCAAGTCTTACATCAAGGGTGTGGACCTCACGAGGTTGGGTTTTGCTGTTCCCCTCGTTGATGAGGTCGCGGCTGCACCGCTCGACGTGTGGGCGCGCGAGCATGGCTATTCGAAGATCGAATTGAACCTCGTTGGGCTATAAAATTGTGGTCCCCTTTTAGCCGCGGCCCTAATCAGCGTTGACATTTGCGGCCGATGTGCATAATCTTCGTCCGGTAAATTCCCCTATAACTTCCTCTTAGATTCAGAGATGGGAGACTCGCCTTGTCTTGTCCTTCACTGATATCTACTCGCAGGGTCAACTGGCAGGCTTCTGCCCGCAACCCATCCATTCGTTCTTACCTTTGCAATCCGAAAAATAATGCGACGTGCGTAGCCACGATCGGAGGGTCGTATCATGGATGTCTCCAGAAGAACGTTTATTAAAACCACTGTCATCGGAGGCGCGGGTGTAACGGTCTTTGGTTTCAATCTGGCGCCGGTGTATGCGCAAACCCAGGGACTCAAGATCGCGCGCACGACGGAGACGCGCAGCACTTGCCCGTACTGCTCGGTCAGTTGCGGCGTGATCATTCACACGCTCGGCGATAAAGCGAAAAATTCGACGCCGGAGGTCGTGCACGTCGAAGGAGATCCCGATCATCCGATCAATCGGGGCACGCTGTGTCCGAAGGGCGCTTCGCTCGAGCAGGACATTTCAAACGGACGTCGTTTGCTGAAACCACAAGTGCGACGACCAGGTTCGGATCGCTGGGAAGACATCTCGTGGGATGACGCCACCAACGAAATTGCACGTTGGGTAAAGAAGACTCGCGACGCCACGCTCATCGAGAAGGACCAGAACGGCTACACAGTTAACCGTCTCGAAACCATCGGCTGGACCGGCGGCTGCACTGATACCAACGAGCTGAATTATCTTGCCGTCAAGACAATGCGCAGCCTCGGGCTCTGCTACTTCGAAACGCAGGCCCGGGTTTGACACGGTCCAACGGTCTCCAGTTTGGGGCCCACCTTTGGACGCGGCGCAATGACGAACGGCTGGATCGACATCAAGAACACCGACATGATGTTGATCATGGGCGGCAACCCGGCCGAGAACCACCCGTGTGGCTTCAAGTGGCCAGTCGAAGCCAAGAAAACCCGCAACGCTAAAATGATCGTGGTCGATCCACGGTTCACGCGTACAGCCGCGGTCGCGGATCTGTTCCTGCAAATCCGCGCGGGAACGGACATCGCCTTTTTGGGCGGCTTAATCAACTACGCGATTCAAAGCGATCGCATCGCGAAAGATTATCTCATCAACTACACCAACGCGGCCTTCGTCGTTAAAGACGGATTCAAACTTCCCGAAGATGGTTTGTTCTCGGGTTTTGACAGCGGCGCGTTGACGTACGACAAATCGAGTTGGAACTACGAAGAAGGCGGCAACGTCGGGTCACAATCAAGCGGAGGTCAATCTGGCGCAGCAGGTGCTTCTTCCAAAGTTTCCAGTGAGACTACGAGCGCGCAGAAGAAGTCCGGGGACGAAACGAAGAATTTTGAGCAGCGCTCCCAGCCGGTAGCTTCACAACCGTCCTCGCCACAGAAAGGCGGCGACGCTCAGGGCGGCGGTCATCAAGCCGCTGGTGGACCAGGCGCATCGGGGCAAGGCGGGCCCAAACCACCTCCGATGCTGCCCGCGAGTGTTGCTTACGATCTTTCCTTGCAGCATCCGCGTTCCGTCTTCCAGCTCCTGAAGAAGCAGTATTCGCGGTACACACCGGAGATGGTCGAACGCATAACCGGCATTCCGCAAGATCAATTCCTCAAAGCTGCCGATCTATTCACTTCAATTCGCAAGAACGGAGATACGAAGAAGGCAGCGACGATCATTTACGCCGTTGGTTGGACGCAGCACACTTCCGGCACGCAGATCATTCGCACCGCAGCGATCCTGCAGCTCCTGCTCGGAAATGTCGGCCGCTCGGGTGGCGGTGTGAATGCGCTGCGCGGCCACTCCAATATTCAGGGCGCGACAGATATGGGCGGGGTCTTCGATATTTTTCCCGGCTACTTGAAGATTCCCTCGCCCGCCGATGTTGACCTTGCCACTTTTATCAAGCGCACGACTCCTACTCCTTCCAAGCCGGCGGAATGGGATTCATATAACTACTGGTCCAACACACCAAAGTTCATGGTGTCGTTCCTGAAGGCCATGTACGGCGACTCGGCGAAGAAGGAGAACGACTACAACTATCACTACCTGCCGAAGATCGATCGCAAGTTCTCGTGGACTGAAATGTGGGACGAGATGTACGCGGGCAAAGTGAAAGGCCTGTTTGCCTTCGGCATGAACGGCGTGGCCATTGGTCCAAACTCACACAAGAACATCGAGGCACTGAAGAAGGCTGACTTCCTGGTCGTCTGCGATATTTATCCCGAAGAGACAGCCGAGTTTTGGAAGTCCCCGGGAATTACCGTTGACGATATGAAGAAGATCAACACTACTGTCTATCGTCTTCCGGGAGCGGGCTTCGCTGAAAAAGACGGCACGTTTGTTAACTCCGCGCGCTGGTTGCAATGGAAGTACGTCGCTGTGCCACCGCCGGGAAATGCGAAGGTGGACCAGGAGATTCTCGCGCGCATCTTTTTGAAAGTGCGAGAACTCTACCAGGCCGAGGGCGGAAAGTTTCCCGATCCTATCCTGAACCTCTCGTGGCCTTATACGACTCCGTTGAATCCTTCGTTGGCGGAAGTCGCGAAGGAGATCAACGGCAAAGCTCTGGCGGACCTTACCGATGAGGCGCAGCCTGGAATCACGATCAAGGCCGGACAACAAGTGCCCGGCTTTGCCTGGCTGCGCGATGACGGCACGACCGCGTGCGGCAACTGGCTCTATTCCGGTTCATGGACCGAAGCCGGAGCGTTGATGCAGAGGCGCGGCACTGACGATCCTTCCGGTCTCGGGATCTATCAGAACTGGGGCTGGTCGTGGCCGGCTAACCGGCGCGTGATGTACAACCGCGCGTCGTGCGATCCCTCGGGCAAGCCGTGGGACATGGAACGCAGGCAAGTCTGGTGGAGCGAAGCGCAACAAAAATGGGTCGGCAATGACGTGCCCGATTTCAAGGCCGATTCGAAACCCTCCGATCACATGGGACCATTCATCATGAACCCGGAAGGCGTAGGGCGCATCTTTGCTCCGCTCGCAGCTTTCGCCGATGGTCCATTCCCGGAACACTATGAGCCGTTCGAGAGTCCGATCGCGAACCCTCTTCATCCACAACAATCGGTCAATCCGGTCGCGAAGAAGTTCAAATCCGACTTGGACAAACTCGGCACACCGGACCAGGGTTTCAACATCGTCTGCACGACATATCGCCTGACCGAGCACTACCACTATTGGACCAAGAACAATCCGATGAACGTGCAACTCGTGCCGGAGCCCTTCATCGAAATTCCGGCACAACTCGCCGACGAGATGGGAATCACAGGCGGCGAGAGACTGAAAGTCAGCAGCGCTCGCGGCATCTACGTTGCCAAAGCGATGGTTACCAAGCGGATCAAGCCGATGATCATCGACGGAAAGAAGACCTATCAAATCGGAATTCCGATTCACTGGGGCTATCGCGGCATTGCTGAGGACGACGGCAAGACTTCGCTGATGACAGCAAATCAACTTTCCCCCGCCGCCATCGATCCGAATGCTTACACGCCGGAGTTCAAGGGCTTCCTCGTGAAGATTGAGAAGGCATAGAAGGGAGGGCATGAAATGAGTAATCCGCAGGTATTTCAGATTCAGGAAATCTCGGCCCATCCCGGTCCGGTGCCTGGCCGAGGGACGCAACGTGCTGTTCAGGTTTGCAAGTACATCGACGTGACGACCTGCATCGGTTGCAAGGCTTGTGAAGTTGCGTGTGTCGAGTGGAACGATCATCCGTTTCGCGAAACTACGTTTGACGACACTTACCAGACGATGCCGTCGACAGACTGGAATTACTGGAACCTGATCAAGTTTGCAGAAGACGAACGCGACGGCAATCTGATGTGGCTGATGCGTAAGGACCAATGCATGCACTGCGAAGATCCAGGTTGCTTGCGCGCGTGTCCGGCCGATGGCGCCATTATCAAGTACGAGAACGGCATCGTCGACTTCAATCAGAACAACTGCATCGGGTGTGGTTACTGCATCTCGGGCTGTCCGTTCGACATTCCAAAGTTCAACCAAAACACCAAGAAGGTTTACAAGTGCACGCTCTGTTCCGATCGCGTGGGCCAGGGTCTCGAGCCGGCGTGCATCAAAGCCTGTCCAACCGGTTGTCTTCACTTTGGTACGAAGAGCGACATGGTCCAGATCGCCGGGTTACGTGCGAAACAACTACAAGAACATTCCGGCTTCGCTAATGCAGGCGTTTACGATCCGCAAACAATCGGAGGGACTCACGTTATCTACGTCCTGCACGACATCAACAATCCCGAGCGCTATGGTCTGCCTAAAGCGCCGGTGATACCGCCGAGCTACACGTACTGGAAATGGCTGGCGAAACCTGCGGGGCTGTTGATGGCCGGCCTCGGCGTGTTGGCAGTCTTTTTCCATCGCGTCGCAATTGGACCAAGGGTGCCGCAACCGGAAGACCCTGCACCCATTGAATCGCAACCTGACACGATCGAAGCGAAACGAAAGGAGCAGCCATGAGCAGCTCAGTTGAACGTTTTGATGAACGTGCCCGGCGCGAGGCTGATCGCGTCGGGACGACCGTCGTTCACCGTGGCGAAGTGCTGCGTCATCCGGTGTACACGCGCGTGCTGCACTGGCTGGTCGCAATCACCTTCGTGCTGTCGCTGCTCTCGGGCTTCGCGATCTATTCGCCGTGGCTCTATCGGTTCCTGACGCCGATTTTTGGCGGCGGGGCCAGGACGCGCCTTCTGCATCCGTGGTTTGGGCTGTTCTTCGAAATCTTCTTCTTATTTCAATTTCTCAATTGGTTGACGCCGATGATATGGACGGAGGCTGACCGTCGCTGGATGAGACGAATCAAGGAGTACACAACCAATGAGGAGAAGATCGAACCGGAAGACGTCGGCTTTTTCAATGGCGGTCAGAAGATCTACTTCTGGGCCATTGTTCTAAGCGGCGTGCTCTTTCTCATCACCGGAATACTGATGTGGTTTGACGATGTGTTTCCGCGCTGGGTCGTCGCCGTGAGCTACGTCGTTCACGACCTCGCCGCGTTGCTCATGCTGGCGGGCTTTATCATTCACCTCTACGAAGGAACGGCAGCAGCGCCGGGCACATTTCGCTCGATGATCAACGGCACAGTCAGCGAAAGATGGGCCTGGACCCATCACCCCGCGTGGTATCAGGCCGTGACGGGACGCAATGCGCGCGAGAGTTACGAGCGTGAGCGACGTCGCGCAGATGAGCGCGAGCGGGCCATCCGGGAGTGGGAACGCGAACAAGACGACCGCGATCAGATCTGAACCACCCAGCCGAAAGGAGTTTGTCATGCGGATAGTTCTATGCATTACTTTGACCTGTGTCATAGCGCTGCTGGTTATCCCGACCACATTTGCACAGAGTGATAATTCCACCGACCCGCTCGTGCGCATCCTCGTGACGAAAGGCGTGATTACGACCGAAGAAGCCCGCGTGATCGTGACCAATGCGTCGCCCGCCGAACAGCGAGATCGCCTCGCCGTGCTGCTGCGCGACAAAGGCGTGATCTCGGCGGCGGAATTTGAAGCGACGCGAACAAATCCTTCGGCAAACAACTCCGCGGTCGCCGTGATGACTGCGGATTACAAAACGAGCAGTTCAGATCCACCAGCAGCCGCGCCGCAAACGACGCCCCCGCCGACGATTCCCGCCGTTGCTCCGGTGCGATTACTCGGCATCGACGCCCCGAAGCGCGAGGGTCTGATACCGGACATCAAACTCGGAACTGGCGCGCGTCTCAAGTTCTACGGGATTTTCAAAACCAGCTTGATTCACGATTCATCATCGCCGCAGGGAAATGATTTTCCGCTTCCGCTGCTGGCCGCCGACACCGGGCCTAACAATTCACCAGAATTTCATATCAGGGCGCGAGGCTTGCGCCTGGGCGCGAATTTCGAATGGCTGGACGTCGCGCCAAAGACGACGCTCACCGGCAAGATAGAATTTGACTTCGAAGGTGACTTCACCCGCGTTAACAACCGCAACATCTCGTCGATTCGATCGAGCCAGCCTTCGATTCGTCTGGCGTGGGTGAGAATCGATCGCAGGTTCGGCGAGAACGACAGCGCGTTCGCCCTTTTTGGTCAGGACTGGACGCCTTTTGTTTCATCGACCATGCCGAACATGATCGAGAACACAAACTTCGGCGGCCTCGGATACGGCGCTGCGTACACGCGTATCCCGCAAGCTCGTTTTGGACTCAATCATAATTTCGGTGGATCGCACGCAGTTAAATTTGGACCAGAGATCGCGATCGTTCTGCCGGCATTTGGAAATTTGCCGGCGGACGTATCCAACCAGTTAGCATTTGGCGAGCGTCAGGGAGCGGATTCGCAGCAACCCGGCGTACAGGGCCGAGCAGTGCTGCAATGGCAGCTCGATAAGGCTGCGAACGTACCGCCGGCGCAGTTCATTGTTAGCTTCGAACACGCGCGGCGAGAAGCGATCGTCACCGCCGGAAATGTGCCGGCGACGTTCAAAGCCGCATTCCCCAACGGCGCGCAGGTCGGCAGCGACAGCAACGGCTACTCAGCAGAAATTCAATTGCCAACACACTTCGTCACTGTTGTCAGCAAGTATTACAACGGCTCGGACCTGCGGTTCTTTTTCGCCGGGCAACTGCTTTCAAATTTCAACGACACCGCAGGGTTGACCGGCACCGCGTCCGTAGCTTCGATTGATGGAGCATCGCTCGTAGTTTTTGGTTTCGACAATGGCGTTCCCATCGTCGCGCCGCAAAGACCTGTGCGCGCGCAAGGCGGCTTCATCCAACTCGGCTTTCCGCTCTCGCGCATCTTCGATGCGGATCCAAAGGGCCGCAATGCCGGATGGACCGCTAACCTTTATTACGGCGACGATCAAGCATCCGCACGCGACGCTCGACGCTTTGGCGCCCGAGGCACTCGCAGCGATCTCTTCTCGGGTAACCTGCAATACAAATGGAACCAGTGGGTGACGTTCGCTTACGAACAAGGTTATTACCGCACGCGGGCGAACAATCGTTCGGGCGCGTTGCCGCTGTTTCGCGGTATCCCGAGCTTCACGACACACAACATCAGATCGGAATTTGCCGCGATCTTCAGTTTTTAAGTGGACCATCGGAGGGAGGTTGGTTTAGGACTTTGCATTTTAACGCATGAGCGAAGAGAGAAAAGTGTCGGCGGCAAGTTCGGCCCGAACCGGCAAGCCGCCGGCGATCGAGGTGTTCCTCGACCGGTACGTCGGAAATGGGATTCACCTGTTTCTTTCCTTCCTGGCGATCGTGATCGTGATCGCGGCCGCGATAGCGACGGTGGACGTTCTCATTCGAGAGTTCCCGCAGCTCTGGCGACAAACTGCTAATGAGTACGACGTATTACACCGCGTCATCCAAAGTATTCTTCTGGTGGCGATTGCCGGTGAGCTCGGTCTATTGCTTTTGTTTCATCGCGCTGGTGCGGCGATTGAGGTAATCATCTTCGTAGTTGCGAGAAAGATGGTGACGCCTGACATTTCCGGAGTTGAACTTTTGCTGGGCACCGCTTCGCTGGTTGGTCTGGTAGTTGCGCGACACTATTTTATCCGGGACAAGGATGCATCACCGTGAATCGAATATGAACTACGACGACATCGGCATTACAGATTCAGAGATACCGCGAGCGCGGGAACCCGTCTTCCAGCATCTGCTGAAAACGTATGCGAGCGAAGCCAATAAACTGAACTCGGTGTGGCTGGAATTTACTCCGGATGATCTTGATTTCCGACCGCACGCGCGTTCGAGTACGGTGCGCGAGGTAATCGAGCATGAGCTGCTTTCTGAGCGGCGGTTCTTTGCTGAGTTTCTCGGATTGCCTGAGCCGGCAGCGGAAGCCGTCCTGCCTGAAACGCGCACGCCGCAGACTTACGCGACGCGCATGCTTGAACTGTCCCGGGCGCGCCTGAAGTTTATGGCAGACCAGAATCAGGAATGGTGGTTAACAGTCGTTCCCTTTTTCGACGTCGAGCGCGAGCGCATCTGGATCTTTTGGCGTCGTGTCTTGCATACCACCCACCATCGAAGCCAGCTCACAGTCTACCTCCGCCTGCTCGATAAGAAAGTGCCTTCAACTTACGGCCCCACTGCTGATGTTAGTTGGAAGGGCGCTGACCCGACGCGTAGCGTCGAGGCGGCCGGCAGAAAATAACTCCAGTCGCAAAAAGGCACAGAAGGCACAAAAGTTCTATGTGTGCGCGGGAGGAGTGCGGGAGTGTTTGATGTGACGCCAGACCCACCACGTCACGAACAGCAGGCCGGCGATTCCGATCAGAAAGTCGAACCGATGGAACCACGTCTTTAACGTGTCGTCTTTGTCCCACTGCTCGCCGAGTTTTTGGCCCACGAACGCCAGCGCAAGACACCAAGGCAAGGATCCGGCAAAGGTGTAGATCACGAAGCGAGTCAGATTCATGCGCGCTACACCGGCCGGAAAGGCGATGAACGTTCTGATAGCCGGCAGGAGA
The DNA here is from genome assembly GCA_035696765.1 of Pyrinomonadaceae bacterium. Taxonomy (GTDB): domain Bacteria; phylum Acidobacteriota; class Blastocatellia; order Pyrinomonadales; family Pyrinomonadaceae; genus PSRF01. Next base: position 8,757 of record DASSEB010000171.1, read on the forward strand.
CGGCTGATGAACACTATCGCTTCACCATATTTCGCGAACCAGCGATCGGCGATATCGAGATCGTGACGGGAGAGCAAAATATATCGCCCGTACTTTTCAATGAACGGGCGCCCGCCGTACATGCCAATCCAGTAAGCGACAAGCGAACCGAGCACGCACCCGACCGCGCCCGCGATACCGACCCACCAGAGATTCATCTCGCCCCGCGAAACGAGATAGCCGGAGAACGGCATGATGATTTCGGAAGGAAGCGGTATGCAGGCCGACTCGATTGCCATTAAAAGAACGATGCCTGAGTAACCGAGAGTAGCAATGGTGGCTACGATGAAGCTCGAAAGTATCCCGATGATTTTTGCAACCATATATGATCAGCGATCCGTCCAGCCGTGCTGGCCGATCAACGGCACAAAAGCACATCCGCCGTGGTCTTCTTCCCTGCGTCCTTGTTCAGTTTTTATCACTCGAACCAATCGTTGACTTTCGCGCGAGTCACCCACGGGTACGACTAACCGGCCACCGATTTTCAGTTGTGCGATCAACGGCTCGGGAACAGCTGGGCCACCAGCCGCTACGAGTATCCCATCGTAAGGCGCGTTCGCAGCCCAGCCCAACGTACCGTCGAAACATTTGACGGTCGCGTTGTAGATCCCTAATTGGCGAATTCTCGCCTGCGCTTCACGCGCGAGATCGCCGATGCGTTCAATCGAGTAAACCTGCGCCGCGACTTGCGACAACACAGCAGTCTGATACCCGGAGCCGGCGCCTATCTCCAACACGCGACTATTCGGACCGAGCTCGAGCAGCTCGGTCATGCGCGCGACGATGAAGGGTTGCGAGATAGTTTGGTTGGCGCTGATCGGCAACGCGTGATCGCCGTAAGCGCGACTCTGCAATGCTTCAGGAACGAAGAGGTGGCGAGGAACGCTCCGCATTGCTTCGAGCACTCTGGGATCTCTGATGCCGTAATGATCTCGGAGACGTGCAACCATGCGCTCGCGGGGGATTGAGTATTCGTGAAGTGGACCGGAGCGATGTTTGTTTACAGGCTGCACCGGAAGCAATTGTATCAAATTGCCGATTGCCAAATCGGCAATCGCAAGTGGCAATGTTCTCAGCTCTTATGCAGTAGCTCGAAGTCTTTTATGTAGTTCCAGGTTTCGATCGCGGTCAGCGCCTGGTGATCAGTCATATCACTCCGCAGCGGCGTCACCGAAACATAACCGGATTTGACAGCGTGATAATCGGTGCCCTCGACCGAGTTTACGTTGAAATACTCTTCACCGATCCAGAAATAAGGTTTGCCACGCGGGTCGATGTGTTCCGTGATCACCGGCCGTGCATTCTTGATTCCCTGCCGCGTAACACGCACACCTTTGATCTCTCCCGGAGGGAGATTGATGTTGAGCAGCGTGCCTTCGGGTAAACCTTCGTCCAGAACTTTTCGCACTGCCACAACAGCGAAAGCCGCCGCCTCGGTGAAGTCAAAATTATCGCGCGCTACCAGACTCAACGCGATGCCGGGAACGCCGAGGATCGCTGCTTCGAGCGCGCCTGCGACCGTGCCCGAATAAGTCGCGTCATCGCCAAGATTGCCGCCGTGATTGATGCCTGAAACGCAAATGTGCGGGCGTTCTGCTTCGGGAAGGATCTTGTTGAGAGCGAGTGTGACGCAGTCGGTCGGCGTCCCATCGATGGTCCAGTGACGATTATCCATTTGCCGGATACGGAGCGGACGCGCGAGCGTCAGGCTGTGAGAAGCGCCGCTCATTTCCGACGCAGGCGCGACGACGTAAACGTCGCCCACTTCCTTCAGGGCCTCTTCAACTTTGATTAGGCCATCGGAATGGATGCCGTCGTCGTTTGTGATCAAGATTCGAGTCATACGAATCACTTCGGCGCTCGCTCACTCAGGAGCGTCCGATTTCTTAACCCTGGTTGAAGACGACTGGTGAGATAAGACTGCGGCCCGTTATGCAGGAAAAAACTAATCGCGAGGGATGCGCATGCGGCCTTTCTTCTTGTTGCGTTTGCGTGCCAGCGCTGATTTTAGTTTTGCCTTCTGACCTGGGGGGATGAAGAACGCGTGTTTCTTCGCGTCTTTGATGATCTCCTCGGTCATCACTTTGCGCTTGAAGCGGCGCAACGCGCTTTCAATCGATTCGCCCTGATTAACAGTAACTATTGCCATTCTTTCTCTGCTTTCCTTTTCGTTAGATCCCTTATGCAGGCTAGCTATTTAACACGCGCCGAATGCTCGGGGTCAAGTCGCGCCACCAAAAGCACAAAAGGCACAAAATAATTCGTGCCTTTTGCGCCCTCCTCCTGTGAGTGCTTGCCTAAACCAATACTGCTTCCGCTGGTTCTTCTTTCTTCCGGCTCAGTCCCTTGATCTGCACCGGTTTGTCGGCTTCCTTAGTGTTGAGCTGTTTCTTCAACACCATCTCCTGATAAAGCTTGCGCATCATTACGGCCTCTTCATGCGCAGTCTTCGGTCCCTCCATTTGCGGCTTGTTGGGCCGCTGCAAATCCACTTCATTCAAAATCAAACTGTGGCTGTTATCAGTGAGTTCGACGTCCTTGCCCCCCGCAAAAATCTCATGACGGCCATGCTCCTGATACCACTTCGCGACAGTCGCGTTCTGGTGCATGTTCTCGATGATGTTTCTCCAACCGATGCCCGTGTTGTAGGCGCAGAATGAAATCTCGCCTTCCTGCGTTCCGTAGGGAATGATGCACATTTCAGTGCGACGGAAATCGTAGTTGAAGAGATCCTGGAACCACATTCCCGCGATGAACAGGAAGTTCCAGCGATCCGAGCGGCGCTTCTCGATGTCCTGCTCGCTGCGATCGCCGGTGACCTTGCCGTAGTCTTTTCCGGTCAGGCCAAAGGACTTGTCAAACTTCTTGAAGAGCTCGTACAGCGTAAACTGCGACGGCGAGTTGTACGGGTTGTAGTGCTTTAAGAGCGCCAGACCCATCATCAGGTTCGACATCCACTTGCCGCGTGCCGCGTCCGTGATCTTCTGCATGTCTTTAACGAGACCCGGAATGTTCAGGAATTCCGGAACAGGACGCATCTCTTTGTTTTCCTTGTCGATCATCACCGCGGTGCCGACACCG
>DASSEB010000172.1:0-3668 GCA_035696765.1 Pyrinomonadaceae bacterium
CGAGCGCTTGCGTTTCAATTGGTACAAGAGAAAGAACGCCAGCGACCAGGTTGTCGTCATCGTGACAACTACATCGAAACTCACCCCGCGTGAAAAAACGATCAGGCCGAGGCAAGTGGCAGTGACGGCCAAACTCGGAAAACCCAATTGGATCTCACGTCCAACCCACCAGACAGCGGCAATCGTCAGCAGCCCACAAATTGCTGGTCCAACGCGTGCGGACCACTCGCTCACGCCAAAGATTTTGAATGCCGCGGCGATCATCCAGTAAAGCAGCGCCGGTTTCTCGAACCACGTGTGGCCGCCCAATCGCGGAGTGATGAGGTCGCCACTGAGAAACATTTCGCGCGCGACTTGGGCGTAGCGCGGCTCGTCTGGTCCAAGCAGCGGCAAATGGCCCAGACCGTAAAGGTAAAATGCAATGATGATGAGGAAGAGGAAAATGTAGACGCGCTTGGCAAGCGTTGAAGGATGCAAGTATATTCGGGCTCCAGGTTCGGATTGTAACAATGTTACGCACAGCAGTCATCGGAGTCGGTAGTCTTGGACGCCAGCACGCGCGCATCCACGCGACGCTCGCCGGGGAGGGCGCGTCGGAATTCATCGCCGTCTGCGATCTCAACGAGGAGACCGCGCGCTCAATCAGTAGCGAAAGAAAAACCGATTGGACCAGCAACTGGCGCGAACTGATCGGGCGCATCGACGCTGCGAGTGTCGCCGTACCGACTGAAGCCCACTGCGAGATTGCGTGCGGCCTGCTCGAAGCGGGCATCCACGTTCTCGTCGAAAAACCGATTTCGCGAACGCTCGAAGAGGCCGACCGCATGATTCGCGCGGCTGAAAAGGGCAACGCCGTTCTTCAAGTCGGTCACCTCGAGCGTTTCAATCCCGCGCTGATCGCGTTGCGACCTCACGTGCGTAAGCCGGTCTATTTTGAGATTCATCGCGTCGGTGAGTTCACGGCGCGCTCGTTGGACATAGACGTCGTGCTCGACTTGATGATTCACGATCTCGATATCGTGCAATGGCTCGTCGGCGAAGACGTCGAGGTAACGAACATTCACGCGGTCGGCATCGCGATTCTGACGAACAAAGTCGACGCGGCGAATGCGCGGCTGGAGTTTTCATCCGGGGCAGTCGCGAACATAACGGCCTCGCGAGTCGGAACGGAGAAGATCCGCAAGATGCGTTTCTTTCAGCCGTACGACTACGTCGCGGTGGACTACACAACCAAGCGAGCGTCGGTGAGTGGTCTGGAACGGCCGACAGCGAGCGGCGCATGGCCCGGCGTGCACGTCAAGCATCTCGACATCATCGACATCGAGCCGCTGCGTGCTGAGATCGTGTCGTTCTTCGAGTCGGCTACAGACGGAACGCCGCCGGCCGTTTCAGGACAGGAAGGGCGGAATGCTCTGAGTCTTGCGTTGCGAACGTTGGAGAGAATTCGGGAGCACGCAGAACATCCCGGTGTGAGTGAACTGAGTGTTAAGGTCACATAAACCTTTCATGCAAAGACGCAAGGAGACTTTGTATTAACTTTGCATCTTTGCGTCTTTGCGTGAGACAGTTTTTCTCGAGATGAGCACGCGCAATGAACAAGTTTCGGGGCTTCTGCAACAGCACATCGATGCAGGCGAATTCCCTTCCGCCGTTTATCTCATCGCCGAGCGTGACGAGATAGTTTACGAGGACGCGCTCGGTCATTCCGTCGTCGAACCTTATCGCGTCGCGAACAAGCTCGACACGATTTACGATCTTGCTTCACTCACAAAGCCGCTCGTCACCACGCTGCTCTGCGCGCGCAGAATCGAGCTCGGCGAATTGACGCTCGACAGTTCCGCTTCTCACTACCTAGCCGAATTCGATCGCACCGACAAGCAGATGATCACCATTCGCGAGTTCCTGACTCACACCTCAGGACTGCCCGCGTGGCGGCCGCTCTACCTGCTCACCGAAGATGAGCCCGAACGTGCCGCAGGCGCGATCGCCGGTCTCGATTTCGAGTACAAACCCGGCACGCGTGTGGTCTACAGCGATCTTGGTTTTATCGCGTTGGGAATTTTGCTGGAACGTCTCACGGGTCAACGACTGGCAGAACTGGCGAACCATGAAATCTTCGAGCCACTGAAACTCGAGCACACATTCTTCAACCCGGAGATTGCCCTGCAAACCGGTATCGCAGCGTGCGAAACCGGCAATGCTTACGAGCTCGACATGTGCAAGCAAACGGGCGCGGGCGAATACCAAAATTCACGCCAGCGATTGATCTGGGGTGAAGTACACGACGGCAACGCCTATTTTCTCGGCGGCGCCGCCGGTCATGCGGGACTGTTCTCGACAGCGCGCGACACCTATTTACTCGCGCAGCAGTTTCTCGCCAATTCGAGCAAGCTGCTCAACCGCGAGACGTGCCGGATGTTTCGTGAAAACATGACGAGCGGCCTGGAGGAGGCGCGCTCGATTGGTTGGCAACTAGCGGTGACGAAAGATTCAACAGGTGGCGCCGATCTCCCGCCGGACAGCTTCGGCCATAACGGATTCACCGGAACATCCGTCTGGATCGATCCCGAGCACGAAAGAACATTTATCCTCCTCACCAACCGCACCCACGCCCACACCCTTCCCTTCGCGAACATCAATGCCGTGAGACGCGAGTTCCACAGCGTTGCCGCAAAGGCACTAAAGAAGTAGCCGCACACAAGAAAGTCTTTGTGCCTTTTGTGCTTTTACGTGGCTCAATCTCTGCTCTTTGACCGTTGTGGCGGCAACACCGTGAAGGAGGTCAAGGCGACGACCACACGCTCTCCGACGCGCAGTCGTGTTGCACTCGCTTCCGGCTTGGGCCGGGTTGCGATGATGGATTTTGTCGCCTTCCTTTCCGGTGTTTCAGTAGTCAGGTAGTAAGGTGTGTCGTCCGTTTTACATTCCTCTGCATGGTCCAGGCGCAAACGGACGCGTTCGTACGCGCCCACGAAAGCGATCTCTTCAACGGTGGCAGTCGAGATTTTGGAGAGTCCCTGTCGCAGAAACTCTCCGCGACTCAACAAAACATCTTCAGGCCGGAAGATCACCTTGACGCAGTCGCCGCTCTTGAATTTCTCTCTGTCCACCGTTAACGGGATGCGCGCCGAACCAATCTCAAGGAAGTCGTTCCGTACAACTGCATCGACAACATTCGCTGCACCCAGGAACGTCGCTACATACTCCGTCGCCGGATGGTTGTAGATCTCGAAGGGCGTTCCGATCTGTTCGATATGGCCCACGTTGATCACAGCCACGCGATCGCCGAGCTCAAGCGCCTCCTCCTGATCGTGCGTGATAAAAATCGACGGGACATTTACTTTCTTCAGCAGCGATCGAATCTCGCGGCGCAAGTGCACACGAGTTTGCGTGTCGAGGGCGCCGAATGGTTCGTCGAATAACAAAACTTCCGGCTTGTATGCGAGCGTCCGGGCGATCGCGACGCGCTGCTGCTGCCCGCCGGAAAGCTGCGACGGATATTTGTTGCGGTGTTCGTCGAGTTGGACGAGCGACAACAGCTCGTTGACCGTGTCGCGAATCTCTTTGCGTTTACGTTTGCGAATGCGGAGCCCGTAACCGATGTTTTTCTCCACCGTCATCTTGGGAAACAACGCATACGATTGAAAAATGACGCCGACGCCACGCTC
>DASSEB010000173.1:0-5939 GCA_035696765.1 Pyrinomonadaceae bacterium
CGGGAAACTACACGGTGGTTGTTAATGCAGGTGACGACTACGAAATAGCCCGGGAAGACGTCTACATCGATACGGACGTAAACCTTTCTCGAACCGGCGGCCGTGTCCCCACCACTAGCCGAAGGTTCACAGTGATGGTGCACCTTCGACCCAAGTCACAGGCCGGACATGCGAAGGCGTCTGTAATCAACGCTGCGCTTGCCGAGGTTCCTGAGAAGGCGCGCAAGCTTTACGAGCGAGGCGTGGAACAGGCCCATTCTGAAGACACAGCTAAGGCCGCGGATTCTCTCAAAGAGGCCGTGTCGCTCTACCCAAATTTTCCTCTCGCTCTCAATGAGCTTGGCGTGCAGTATCTGAAGTTGCGAAAGATTGATAAGGCGGTTGAGTCGTTGAAGCAGGCGTGCAAGCTTAGTCCGGACGCCTTCACTCCTCGGCTGAACCTGGGCATCGCGTTACTCGAGTCAAGAGAGTTTGGCGGAGCTGAGCAGAACTTGCGCGAGGCCTTGAAACGAAATACCAACGCACCTACCGCCCACATGTATCTCGGAATAGCGTTGGTGCACCTCAATAGATATGAAGAAGCGGAAAAGGAACTGGCGATCGCCACTCAATCGAGCAATAACCAACTCGGAATGGCGAGTTATTATCTCGGTGGGATCTACTGGAAGAAGCAGGAATACGCGCGCGCCGTTGAACAGTTAGAGACGTATTTACGGTTGACTCCCAATGCCGCGGATGCAGAACGCGTACGCGCGACGATCAAAGATCTTCGTAGCCGCACACCCAAACAGTAATAGAAAGGACGCAATTATTCATGAGTGCGAATAAATTGGTTTTAATGATAGGCGTGGTGCTTTTATCGGCGCTCTCCGCCGCCGCCCAGTTGCCGGGAAGTTCACGTGGCCTCGCGAGTGGCGACGGCAACAACATGATTCAAGGCCGAATTCATTTTCCATCGGGCCAGGCTGTTACCGGCAAAACTATCAAAATCAGTTTGGAAAGCGTCAGCGCGTTCGGAACAATGTCGACGGCCGCGGACCAGGACGGGACGTTTAGGTTCACGGGTCTTCCGGCTGGCGCATACACGGTCGTCGTCGACGCGGGGCCTGAGTTTGAGAAGGCCAGAGAAGCCGTGAACATCGATCGCGAAGCCAGCCGCGGCGGTCGCAGCATCCAGGTCACGATTCAACTGCAACTAAAGGTCGATTCGTCAAATCCGGCGTTTGCCGGCGTACCTGACAAGGCCCTCAATCTCTATCAAAAAGGCACCGCAGCGGCGCGAAAGAACGATCCGAAAGCCGCCGTCGAGTTTCTGAGTGGTGCTGTTGCTGCTCATCCGAACTTCTCGATCGCACTGAGTGAGCTCGGTTCGCAGTACATCCTCCTCAAGCAATGGGACAAGGCCAGCGAGACGTTTGACACGCTGCTAAAACAGAAGCCTAACGACGCGGCCGCACACCTTAATCTCGGCCTGGTGCTCTTCAATCAGAAGAAGATGGAGGACGCCGAGTCGCACCTGCGCAAAGCACTCGAGTTGAATAGTTCAGGGCCGACCGGTCACTACTATCTCGGGCTCACGTTGATCAGTCTGAAGCGGTATGAGGACGCCCTGAAAGAGTTTGAGGCGACTGTCGCGAATGGCGGCGAGAACATCGCGCTCGCGCACAAGTATCTCGGTGGCCTCTACATGAGCACGCAGAAGAACCAGCAGGCGGCTGATGAACTGGAGAAGTATTTGAAGTTGGATCCAAAAGCGCCCGATGCAGACCGCATCAAAGGAACGATCAAGGATCTGAGAAGCAAGCAGTAGGAATTAGCCACGGATTTCACGGATCTATCCGTGTCATCCGTGGTTAAGTTTTTAGGTCGAGGAGGTGTCCGAGTTTCTCTTTCTTCGTGCGCAGGTAACCCGCGGCGTCTTCCGTAGAATCAACCTCGATCGAAACCCGTTCCACGATCTTTAACCCAGCCTCTTCGAGGGCTCGAAGCTTCTGAGGATTGTTCGAGATCACCTTCACTCGACACAGGCCGAGGTCAAAAAGAATCTCCGCACACTGGCGATAATTCCGTAAGTCGACCGCGAGACCAAGTCGTTCATTCGCTTCGACCGTGTCCGCTCCCTGGTCCTGAAGCGCATACGCGCGGATCTTGTTTACGATGCCGATGCCGCGCCCCTCTTGCTGCTGGTAGACAATCGCTCCGCGACCTTCCTGCTGGATCATCTGCATGGTCTGGTGTAGCTGTCGTCCGCAGTCGCACTTGGTCGAGCCAAACACGTCGCCGGTAAGACACTGAGAGTGAATGCGGACCAAGGTCGGTACATTCCGGTTCATCTCACCTCTGAAGAGAGCGACAAACTCTTCATTCGTGGTCAGTGAGCGGTAAGCTGCAATTTGAAAATCTCCCCACTCGGTGGGCAAAAACGCAACGGCGACCCGCTCTACCGTGCCGGTCTCAACTGATTCGCAACAAGTTCCCGCGGCTGGTTTGTTCAATGCGTGTACTTCCATGGCAGTAAATCAGAGTAAATTAGGATGGCCGATTATAGCGCACGGCTGTGGACCGGTAAAACCAATGCGGGTCTTTGGTTAATACTTTTGAAACGAACGTCTCGATTGACCGTGTAGATCTTTCGGCGTTTGCGATTGGTTCCTCAGGCCGTGTATGCTTCTCCGGCCGGCCTGCCAAGAGGTTTCGGTAAGGAATTTCGAGTGAATAATAGTCTCAACCTGGCCTCAAAACCCTTTAATAATCGGATTCTTCCGTGGGCTTTGAGCGCCATTATTCTTTTCGTCTCGCTCATCGGGTTGTTTCTGGTGGTGCGTCTCACCACGAAAGCTAATCAGGAGGCCCGTGCCGCTGAGGCTGAAATCAACACGCTGAAACAACGTGAACACGGCCTGCTCCAGACCGCGGAGCAGATGAAAAACTCGTTCACGCCCGACCAGCAACAAGCCCTGCCGGCCGCTCACGAATTGGTTGATCGGAAAGCGTTTTCGTGGTCTCGACTGCTCGCCGATCTCGAGTCGTCGCTTCCGAACAATGTCAGGGTTTCGCGCATCGCCGTGCGGGACGTGACCAGGCAAGCAAATCAAACCGTTGCTCAACTGGATCTCTCAGTCTTCGCTAAAAACTCCGCGACCATCAGCGAAATGATCTCGGCCATGCATCAGGAAGGTATCTTTCAAGCCGAGCTACGAAACCAGAACCTGCAAAAAGGACGCGGTGAAAGTGGAACTGAGTACGAACTATTTGTGATTTACCGGTCGCGTGCCAGCTATCCAAACGAGAGCGTGGCTGAAGCTGACGGCGCTCACGCTGCGGGCAGTGAGGTCCAAAGATGAGTGCGGAACTGAAGACAGAACCTCGACTCGCAAGCCGCGGCTATAACGCGCGCTTCAGCGAGTTTCTGCAGTCGCGACGCGGCAAGATGTTCGGCGTTGCTGAAGTCGCAGCGGTGGCGGGTAGTTGTTTCGTACTTGCTCTCGTGTTGTTGAGTTATCTTTATTTTGTCGTACCCGCTCGCTCACGCGTCGCCTCGTTGAACGCCGATCGCAACCAGTTGCAGACCAATCTGCAAACGCTCGATACCGTTGTAAACAAGGAACAGAACACGAAAGATCAAGTTGACCGCGTCGCGGCGAGTCTGGAGAAGTTTGAGAGTGGACACCTGCTGCGGCCGGATGAGGGTCGCATGGACTTGTACGAAGAGCTGAATCAGCTCATCGTGAAGAATGGGGTACGCAACACTTCCGGTCCGACCTACACGCCGCTCGATCCAACCGGCATGAAGTCGGCTTCCGGAAAGACTGTGACGACCAAGTGGCAGAGTTTCTATCCGGGCATCTCGGTGATGATGACTGTTGAAGGACAGTACCAGGATGTTCGTCGCTTCATTCGCGACGTCGAGCGAAGCAAGCAGTTTGTCGTCATCAATGAAGTTGAGCTGCAACGCGCGAACGAGAACAGTGCGCCGGTTGCCACTGAGGAAGGCGGCGGTTCCGGCACACGCGGATCGCTCGTGAGTCTTCAGTTAAATATGACGACCTACTTCCAGCGCGATAATGGCGCGAATACTCCAGCCGCTGGTCAGGGACAATGAAATGGCTTTAGTCGATCTCAGCAAACCCGGAGAAAAGAAGAAACTGATTTGGGCTGCCGTTCTCGGTTTCGTTGCGATCGTGTTTCTCTGGTGGATATTGATCGGCTTTGACAGCCGTCCGTCCACCACCGCCGCGAAACCGGTCGCGAGCCCGACTCCGCCGCGGACCGCTCAGAACGTCCCGAGATCCAACGGTACGGTGTCGCCGGAAGTGCACAGCCTTGAAGCGTACACTGAAGTCAGGTATGAGCCCGCTTCGTATAATGCGCCCGAGGCGAAGCGAAACATCTTCGCGTACTACGCGCCGCCTGTGAAAGCGGCCGCGGCCCCTTCCACGCCAACGCCGACTCCGGAGCCGCCGCCGCCGATCCTACTCGCGTCGATTTCGCCGTCGAACGTTTACGCTCGCACGGGAGATTTCAAACTCGAGGTTGCAGGCGACAAGTTCACGCCCGAGCTGCGCATCTTTGTAGATGGTCGCGAGCTCGCCACTGCTTACAAGAGCCCACAGCAACTTTCGGCGACAGTGGCAGCGTCGTTCATTGCAAATCCCGGCGCCCGCCAGGTCGTCGTTCGTACTCCCGACAACCGGCTCTACTCGAATGCGTTGCCGATAAACGTCGCGGCGCCGCCGACACCCAACCTGACATACATCGGCATCATCAGTCCGACCAACCGCGTCGACGAGATAGCTTTGGTGCAGGAGAAGAACAATAAGAACATCATCAACGCACGTCGCGGCGACGTCGTCGGCGGAAGGTTTCGCGTGACGAGCATCTCTGAAAAAGAGTTGGTGCTGGTCGATACCACTTTGAAGATCAAACACACGATCGCGATGACCGAAGGCGACAAGAGCGCCGCTGGTCCTTTGGCGCGTCCAACGCCGAGAGTTGATGCTGAAGATGACGAACCATAACGCAACAGCCGACCACAATATATGCGGGTCAAGTGTAAGCGGCTCTGCGACCGTCAACAGCGCTGATTTGGTTGTCACCAGACGATCTGAGGCCGGTTACACCCTCGTGGCGTTGCTGGCGATTATGACCGTCATCGCTCTGTTTGCGATGGCGGTGGCGCCCAGCGTTCAGCAACAAGCTCAACGTGAGCGTGAGCAGGAGGCGATCTTTCGAGGTGAACAAGTAGCTGATGCGATTCGATCTTATTACCTGTCTCGTGTGACTACGGGTCGCGGTGGCGGTGCTCAAGCGTTGCCTACATCGATGGACCAGTTGCTCGATGGAATACCGGTGGTGGGTGGATCGAAAAACCGGCAAATACTGCGCGCGTCTGCTGCGCGCGATCCGCTCACGATCGAAGGTGAGTGGCGTTTCATACTTCCTCGCACCGACGCGCTGATCGACTTTCAGCAATCGATCATGTTCTACTCGGGCGGCGTTCTTCCTGCCCCGCACGATACGCAAATGACTCAGTTACAACAATTTGCAGTCCCTCAGATCATTCCCACAGTTAACCTTGGCGCGGCTGCATCTCCGCGGCCCACTTCGTCGATCGACGACGACGCTACTGGTCCATTTGTTGGTGTGGCGAGTCGCAGCCGCCGAGAGTCAGTGCTGACTTATTACGGCATCGAACGACACGATCAATGGATCTTCACGCCGCTCTTCCGCTAGAGTGAGTTGGACCACATGGTCCAACCGCGTCCAATCAACTTCGTCTTCCCAACGTACCCGCTTCCAGTCCACGCGTGAGTTGCGAAACTCTAATTAATGATCCGAACGACTGACGATTGATGTAAACTGATCGCGCCTGCACGCGCGATGAGGTCTCGTGAATGAGTCGATCGCAGTCGTTGGTGGTGCAAAAAATATTTCAACAA
>DASSEB010000174.1:0-13428 GCA_035696765.1 Pyrinomonadaceae bacterium
CAAACATTCTCACGACGCAGATGGGTGGCGGTTACTGGAACGTCACCGGCACCTCCGCCGCCGCGCCCCTCGTTACGGGCATAGCGGGTTTGCTAAAAACGGTTCGGCCTGTTGCAAACAGCCGATTGATAGCTCGGGTGATTTCCGAGGGCGCACGGCAAGTGGCGTCGCTCGCAGGGAAGGTAGCGAGTAGTGGAGTCGCAGATGCAGCCGGCGCGCTCGCGAAGCTGCAGGGCCCGGCGAATCAATCGCCGCCGTTACCTGTACCCGGACGCGGCACCGGCGGCACTGGACCAGACGGCAGTTTCACGACGACGCCTCCACCCGTGACGAGTGGCCCACCGGGAGTAAACCTGCCGAACCTGGATGAAGTCCGAAATGCTCAACCGGAACAACCAAAGGCGAAAACTCCCATCGAGTCGAACTTGATCTGCGCCGATTGCGACCCGTTCTCAGGAGGAGGCGGCGCAACTTATTACCCCAGCGGTGATCCGAACTTTTCCGGCCCGCGCCGCCGGCCCATCAACGAAACCGGACAACCGGGTGTGGATCTCGGTTCGCGCAATTTCAATTGGAGCCAGCCGCTGCTGTCACTGCCGGGGCGCGCCGGATTAGATCTCGATCTCACGCTCACGTACAACTCGCTGGTTTGGACCAAAGACGGTTCTTACATCAAGTTCAATGCGGATCTCGGCACTCCGGCTCCGGGCTTTCGCCTCGGTTTGCCGGTGCTGCAGCAGCGCTTCTTGAATTCGCAGACAGGCATCTACGCGTACATGATGGTGACGCCGTCAGGCGGCAGAGTTGAGCTGCGGCAAGTGGGCACGTCAAGCATTTACGAATCGCAGGACGGCAGCTACACGCAGTTGGATGTGAGTAACGCGAATGCGCTGCTGGTGCGAACTACTGATGGCACGCAGTTCACTTTCAAACCGGTGACCGTCAACAACGAATACCGCTGCACCGAGATCAAGGACCGCAACGGCAACTCTATCCTCGCCGATTACAACTGGACCAACGGTCACCTGCTAACCCTCACGGACACGTTGGGAAGGACCGTGACCTTCGTCTACAACGCCAACAGCAATCTGCAGGCGATCCGGCAAACGTGGTGGGGCGGCGCGCATGATTGGGCCACCTTTGAGTACGGCGAAGTTTACGTGGCCCCCGCTTTTGGCGGCGGCCTGCTGGTAAATGGTGCCAACAATAATTACGTCACCGTGCTGACCCGAGTGAACCTGCACGACGGCAGTTATTTCACCTTCAACTACAACGCCGCCTTCGCGCAGGTGAACCGCATCAACCATTACGCGGCTGACACGCATTTGCTGGCCTACACGTCGTATAACCTGAGCTCGAGCACGGGCCAGACCGAATGTCCGCGGTTTACTGAACGCCGCGACTGGGCCGAGAACTGGAACAACCAGAACGAAGCGGTCACCAGCTACAGCGTGGCGGCTGACGGTTCATGGGGCCAGCAGACTGCGCCTGATGGCACTGTCTACAAAGAGCTTTTCGCTACCTCCGGCTGGCAGGCGGGACTGACGACGGGGACGGAGTTTTGGTCGCTGGGTGTCAAGAAGAAATGGACCACCACCGCGTGGACGCAGGACAACACTGCGCTCAGTTACCAGCAGAACCCGCGCGTGACGGAAACCAACATCTACGACAGCGAAGGCAATAGACGGCGGGTGACGATCAACTACGGAGCGTATGCTGCTTACAGTCTACCGTACGAAGTGATCGAATATGCCGGCGACGGCGCGACGATGCTGCGGCGCACGTATACTGATTACAACCTGAGCGCCGGCTACACCAACCGGCGCATCATCGGGCTCGTAAGTGCGATCCATGTAATCGATCACGCCACCGGGAGTTATGTTTCGAAAACGACGTTTGACTACGATTGGGGCGGCGAGTATCTCGTCGCCACTCCCCAAACCCCCACCCGGCACGACTCAACTAATTACGGCGCGGGCTTTGTAAGTGGCCGCGGCAATCTTTCAGCCGTTTGGCGCTGGGACGTAACCGACATCAACAATGGGACCAAGGCAATTCAGCAAAGTCGCACCGGTTACAATACGACAGGCTCGGTCGTATTCTCGCGCGATGCCCTGGGCCGCCAGACCAGCCTTAATTACGCGGATGTGTTCTCCGACGGCATCAACCGCAATACGTTCGCCTTTCCCACCACGATCACGGACGCGGATGGGTTCAGCTCTTCCGTGCAATACAACTACGACTTTAGCGCGGTCACGCGCACGCAGGATCCAAAGGGCGCCGTCCAGACAATTGTTTACGATACGGCCCTGCGCCGCGAGCGCATCACAAACGTAACCAGCGGCGCTTATACGCGCTGGGTCTACAGTTCGTCCAATACCTTTGTCTCCGCCTTCAGCACGATCGAAACAGGTAAAGGCGAAGCTTTTGAAGGAACGCAGTTTGACGGTGCGGGCCGTTACCGGGCCACTCAGGTCGACTTGCCGGGAAGCGCGGGCGGTTACGCCGCCGTCGTGACCGGTTACGACGTAATGGGCCGGCCGGCGACACGATCGAACCCGACCGAAATGACTGCTCTCTGGGCTCCCGCGGGCGATGATGCGGCCGGCTGGGTATGGACCAACCAATCATACGATTGGAAGGGACGCCCATTACTTACTACCAACGCGGACGGCACGCAGCGCGAGAACAGCTATGGCGGCTGCGGCTGTGCCGGCGGTGAACAAACCACGGTGCGCGATGAGCGTGGGCGGCGCAAGCGCTACACGCAGGACGCGCTCGGGAGGTTGATAAAAGTCGAAGAGTTGAATTGGGACGCCACCGTCTATTCAACTACCGATACCTCCTACAACGTCCGGGACCAGCTCATCAGCATCACTCAGGCGGGCCAAACCAGAAGTTTCGGTTACGACGGCCACGGGCGGCTGCAATCGCGCACGACGCCGGAGCAGGGTACGACCACCTACAGCTACTTTGCCGATGACACCCCGCAGACCGTCACCGACGCTCGCAACGCGACTACGACCTTTGCCTATAACAACCGGCAGTTGGTTACCGGCATCTCTTATGGTGTGGCGGCGGGAGTGGCGGCTACGGCAAACGTCACCTTCGGTTATGACGCTGCCGGCAATCGCACCAGCATGACGGATGGCTTAGGTTCGGTGACTTACGTCTACAATACGCTTTCGCAGTTGAAAACTGAGACTCGCACCTTTGCCGGCCTCGGTGCTTACACGTTGAGCTACGACTACAACCTCGCGGGCCAACTGAGTTCCTTCACCAATCACTGGGGTGCACAGGTGGGATACGTTTACGACAAAGTGGGACGGCTCACGAATGTCACGGGTTCAGGTTACGCAGGCGTTTCCAGTTATGTCAGCAGCACCGCCTACCGCGCCTTTGGCCTGAAACAGATGACGTATAGCAATGGCCGCACGCTCTCGCTGCAGTATGACAACCGGCTGCGGGTGACGCAGTGGGACATTCCCGGAGTGAGGGGCTGGAATTACGCCTACAACTACTTCGGCGAGAACACCGGACGGGCCACGTATGCGCAGAACCTTTATGACGGGACGCTCGATCGCTCCTACGACTATGACCACGTGGGACGTTTGATTGAAGCGCGCACCGGTTCCGAGGCGCGCGGGCACCTGATCGGGCAGGGTGGAACGCAGGATGGTCCATACGCTCATTCATACCGTTACGATCCGACTGGCAATATGTGGTATCGCGTCGGCTGGGGCGGCGGGTTTACTCCCTCGCTGGAACAGTGGCCCAACTATGTCAACAATCGCTTGACGACGAATCCCTGGACCGGAGCGGCGATGAGTTACGACGCGGCCGGAAACCTCACTAACGACGGCTACCAGACCTACACCTACGATGCTACCGGCCAGCAGGTCTCCGCTTCCGGCACGGGGCTCACGCAAAGCTACGATGGTGACGGGCTGCGACTGAAGAAAGTTGAAAGCTCAACCACCACGTACTACCTGCGCTCGAGTGTTCTGGGCGGCCAGGTGGTTGCAGAGATTGCCGGCGCCGGCTGGTGGCAACGAGGATATGTATACCTGGGCGGGCAGTTGTTGGCAGTGCAGTACGCCGGTGTGCAGTGGGTACATCAGGATCCGGTAACGAAGAGCCAGCGCGTCACGAACAGTAGTGGCGCAGTCACGACCGCAATCGATCTGGATCCGTGGGGCGGCGAAACCTCACGCAGCAGCAATCAGGCATTTCAACCCCATCGCTACACGAGTTACGAAAGAGATGCCAACGGCGGCGATGAAGCGATGATGCGGCGTTATGCCGGTAAATGGCATCGCTTCACGCAACCCGATCCATACGACGGCAGCTATGATCTGAGCGATCCGCAGTCGTTCAATCGTTACGCGTACGTGCAGAACGACCCGGTGAACTTTGCCGATCCGACGGGATTGGACCAGGATCCTTCTCCTCCAGCTACTAACCACATCGATCCGGCCACGGGACAGCCTGTTTCAGTCCCCGGGATCAGTGCGTCAGTAACCATCGGTTTTAGTCAAGTCTTCGGTCCGGGCAGTGGTCTCGACGGCGACGCCCACGCGCAATTGCTGTTAGTTCTCCTCCATTTGCGACCAGGCGGAGCCTCGCCGAATCCTACTCAGCAGGCTTATGATCCGTGTAACGCCATAAATGCTCAGTTTCCGGCGTCCGGGCAAGGCTACTACACGTACGGCCGCGCTAACGAGCGATACGGAGTGGCCGAAGTAGTCTCCAACCTGGTGAACTTCGCCTCTAACTGGAATCAGTTGCACCCGAATAATCCGATAGGAGTCGGTGATATTAGCCTGCTCTTTGGTGGAAATATTCATGGCCACCGGGAACATGAACGTGGATTACAGGTAGACATTCGGCCCATGAGGAATGACAATAACAGCGGGCCTACGAATTTCAACGCCCCCACGTACAGCTCAAGTCTCACGAACGAATTAGTTCAAGGGTTACTAGCCATAAGCAATGTTCAGAGCGTTAGGTTTAACGACCCCAACATACTCGGAACAGTCAGAGACCGAAACAGGTACGATCGTCAGGGTAACCGATTACCTGGAGTTCATGACAATCATCTTCACGTAACTTTTCGGCCTTCAACACCTTGCCCGTAGGGCAGGAGATTATATGTCGCACCCGAAACCCTATTCCTTACTAATCCTCGTGCCGATAGCGTTTTTGCCGGCTGCCGGCTGTCACCTGTCACCCACTGAATCAAGGGCTCAACTTCGGCCCGATAGTGGAAGCCAGAAAAAGGCAATTATGTCTGCCTCACATCCAAGCATTAAACTGTTGCCGGTGGATGAGGGAGGCAAGGATGCTTCATTTGAAAACTTCCGGAATCAGTTGTTAGAGGCGGTCAGAAATCACGACACGAACTTTCTAGCTGGAGTTCTAGATCCACATATAGCGAATGGCTATGACATCGAGGAGGGAACACGGGAATTCAAGCAGCGATGGCGCGTCGAAGATCCGCAAAGTCCGGTTTGGGACGTGTTGTCGACTATCTTGACCGGAGGTGGATCTTTTAGCGAGCACAACGGACAGATGGAGTTTTGTGGTCCATACGTTGTTAGCCAGTGGTCCAACGTTGTGCGCCAGCTTCCGCCGGGAACCGACACTTTAGACTACGTCGCGATTACAGGTAAAGACGTAGCTGTTCGTCGCGAGGCACACTCAAGTGCGCCCATCGTCACTACGTTATCTTATGATGTGGTTAAATCCATTCCCAACTCACAGGTTTTGGACCAATCCATGCGAGATGCGTCTTCCTGGATCAAGATAAAGACACCGACTGGCCAGGAAGGATTTGTTTCAGACAACTATGTTCAAGGTCCGATGGATTATGGGGCTTGCTTTAGAAGAGCTAACGGCACATGGGTGATAAGTGAGTTAGCTGCCCGCGAATGAGAACCTCCTGCCGCGCTCCACGTCTCTCCGGTTTATGCGAACCCTGCCGGTCCAGCTTAGCTTTGGAGGTCAGATGAATAGTACAGTTTTGCTGTGCACCCTCGCTATTCCATAATAGCCGCTTTGCAATGTTCTTCAACTCCTCGGCAAGAGCAGACAAAGCCACAGACCGCAGCGAAGGCGGCGCAAACCAACCCGGCCTGGCGAGCCGGAACCTACTTAGGTTTGACGGCTGGTAAATCTACGCGTGCCGATGTGGCGCAGATTCTTGGTGAGCCTAAGAGGCTGGATACACGGCTGACCAAACGCCCAATGAGCCAAACCCGGAGATTTGGTATGTGTATGACAGCGGCGGAGTGTTTCCCGGAGAGTTGACCGTTGTTATCAATAAAGATACAGGGATTGTATTGGCGATCAATCTGAATCCCGACAGTCTGTCCAAAGCAGACGCAGTTAAGTATTTTGGTCCAGATTACATCCTTACACGGTATGATTTTGATGAATGCTTAGGCAATGAGGAGTCAGCGCCGATGTATGAGTCGCCGACGGGTTCATTGCTGGAAGTTGAATACCGTCACCGGGGCATCGCCATATCCGTTGATGATCGGGGGAACGTAAATACCATCAGCTACGTCAGTAGGCCCATCGGCGCCTCGTCGTCAAGATGCAAGTCTTCAACAGAAAAAAACGAAGCAAAAGGTCACCCAAAACGGCCGCAGTGATCGCCTCGTGGCAAGGTTAAGCAGAAAGTTGTAGTTGGACCGTTCTTCGGGACCGCGGCTCAGTCTGTCGAGTGCCCCCCGGTGGGGCGTCACCTGCCCCCTCACGCAAGAACGATGACGCCCCCGGCCCCGCCTCTGGGCGTGCGGGACCATCCCATGGCGGCTTTATAGGGCGCTAAAAAACACCTCGCAAGGCTCAAACAAAAATTCCGAGCAGCGAAAATCCATGCAAGAATTTTCTATATAGAAACATGGACACACTGATAGTGCCCCGCCAAGTCACGCGAGTTTGAATGTTAGGGAAGCCCGACGTCGCCGTTAACTGATGAGGCTGGTGGCCGCCAGGATCACGGAAGTAGTGATGTCTTCGAGTGTTGTCGTCGTTTGAGTGTTTGTCGTTGTAGCCGGTTCGCCGCCCGATACAGCTCCGGGACATTGTATTTGGCCGGCCGATGCAGATACCGCCAAGGTTAAGGTAAGGATCGCTACAGCGCACTGATCACGTAAGGTCTTCATTTTTGGTCCTCCTGGCCGAGAGATGCAAAAATTTTGCATTACTAAATAGAACAGCTTTTAATTTTTCTTGCAAGACCGAGGAGGACTGCGTAAGATTTGCGCGCGGTTTCCCTAAGTTTTTCAATCCTTGCGACTGTGAAGAGCATCACTCACATGACCTTACCGGCCTCACGCTTGCGTGAATCAAAGAACCATCCCTTTACTGCGGAGCGAAGTACTGAAGTCTGTTGCGAACTGGCGCGGGAATTTGAAGAGAAAGGTGAGTACGACGCGGCCCGAAAGGCCCTCAGCGCGCAGTGGCGCGGCATCGGCGAGCACCCGAAGCTTTCAGGCCTGGAGCCGAGCACGGCTGCCGAAGTGCTTTTGCGGGCGGGCACGCTGACCGGCGCAATCGGCGGGAAGAATCAGATTGCAGAGGCCCAGGAGATAGCAAAAAATTTAATCACCGAAAGCCTCACCATTTTTCAGTCACTCAGTTACCGCAAGAAGATCGCCGAAGCACAAACCGAGCTGGCGCTCTGTTACTGGCGCACCGGCGAGATCAACGAGGCCCGCGACCTGCTCCAGGAAACGCTTTCGCGCCTCACTGTTGATAGTGAACTGCGAGGCAAGGCGATACTCCGGCTCGCTATTGTAGAAATCGAAGCGTCTCAATATAACAAGGCATTAAGTATCCTCACCGAGTACAACGTCCTCTTTCAAAAGCTCAACAATCAAACGCTCAAAGGCAGTTACTACGTCACTCTCGGCAACGTGCTCGAACGACTTTGGGAAACAGAGAAGCGAAGTGATTATCTTGATCGCGCGCTCGTGGAGTACGCGGCGGCGAGTTTTCATTTCCGGCGAGCACAGCACAAAGGCTACTTAGCCAACGTCGAAAACAATCTCGGTTTTCTCTACTTCAAGATTAATCGCTGTGATGATGCGCATCAGCACCTGGACCATGCGCGCCGCATTCTCGTCAGTCTCAAAGACGTCGGCACGATAGCCCAGGTTGATGAAACTCGCGCCTGCGTCTTTCTCAAACAAGGACGGCTCGCCGAAGCTGAACGAGCGGCACGATCATCAGTGCGCAGCTTGGAGAAGAGCGACAGGCACGTCCTTTTAGCTGAAACGCTGATCACGCACGGCAGGGCTTTGGCGCGCCTCGGTAATAGAAGCGCAGCGCTCTCCGCTTTTCGACGTGCGATTGCGTTGGCTGAACACAGCGGCAGTCTTAATCGAGCTGCGGACGCCGCGCTCGCGGCGTTTCAGGAGATGGGAGAGCACCTGGCTGTAACCGAAGGACGGAAATTCGTTTCCGGACGCGGGCTGAGTGAACAGATACAATCCTTCGAGCACGAGCTTATAAAAGGTGCGCTCGAAAGTGCTCAGGGCAGCGTGACTCATGCTGCTCGCAGCCTGGGCATGTCGTACCAGGCATTGAGCTACATGTTGGAGACCCGGCACAAAGACTTACTCGAACAACGAACTCCTGCACGCCGCCGGCCACGAAAAGATCAGTAGAGCCACAAAAAAGCACATAAGGCACATAGCCGTTTCCACTGCCGTCATCTTCTACTTAGTCTCACCGTTCGTGATATCTTGCGCCTGTGAATGTCCTCGGCAGGCCAGTCATTGCGTTCTTCATACTGCTTTTCATTGCAGTCGCGCAAAGCCGCGCCGAACAGCTTCCGATTCGCACTTACACCACCGCTGAAGGTCTTGCACGCGATCAGGTTTACAAGATCGTTACGGATCCGCGTGGCTTCCTCTGGTTCTGTACCACCGATGGTTTATCGCGATTCGACGGCTATGAATTTGTCAACTACAGCGTCGCGCAGGGCTTGCCACATCGCATCGCTTACGACCTTTTAATCACGGCAAAAGGCGAGTATTGGGTCGCGACCGCCGCCGGCGTCGCCTTGTTCCATGCTTCCGGTGTTACTTCGGATCCGAAGTTCAAAACTTACGTTCCCACACAACGACCCGACGCGCAGATCATTACCGACCTCTTCGAAGATCGCTCCGGAACGATTTGGGCAGGAACAGGCAATGGCTTATTCCGTTTGCACCAGGTCGACGGCGGCGACTGGCAATTCGAGTACGTTAGCCTGGGCGAAAAGAGCGACGAGTCCCTAGATGTTACGAGCATGATTGAAGATTCGGCGGGCGCTTTCTGGATAGGCACTGAGCAGGGTCTATTCCGCCGCTTTCCTGATGGACACGCCGAGCGATTCACGACGGCGAATGGACTGCCGCACCCTCACGTGCGCGCTTTCTGGAAAGATCCGGACGGAACGATCTGGATTGCTACCGGTGTCGGCCTGGGCCAACTCGTTTCCGATGTGCGCTCAGGCGAGTCGATCCTCGCTCGCCTGTACACAAAAAAAGACGGCATGCTGAGCGAAAACGTCACCGGTCTGTTTCGCACGTCAAGTGGATCGCTGTGGATCGCAACCACAGTTGGTCTGTCCGAATTCTCTCCTGACCCATTGCCCGGCGGCGGGCACTTCATCAACTACACTCGCGAGCACGGGCTGAGTGACGCGGGCATCCGCTCGATCGCTGAAGACCTCAATGGAAATCTCTGGCTCGGAAGCGAGAGTGGTGGCGCGATGAAAGTGATACGTCGTGGCTTTACCTCTTACTCGGAAGCGGACGGATTGGAACATGGACGCATTGCCGCTATCGGTGAAGATCGTAACGGTGAGTTGTATGTGGTTACGGGTTCACTCAAAGTCCCATCGTTTCACATTCATCGATTCGATGGGCGCAGGTTCGAAAACATTCGCGTCAACCTGCCCGCGGACGTGGTCCCTACGTGGGGTTGGAACCAATTATTTGTTCACGACCGAGATCAAAGGTGGTGGGTACCAACAACCAACGGACTTCTTGAGTTTCCGCCTTTGCGGTCATTCAAGGACTTGGCGACGGCGCACCCGCTCAAGGTGTTTAGACAGCAGGAGGGACTAAGTGGCAACGAGCCGTTTCGCCTGTACGAAGACTCGCGCGGCGATCTTTGGATCAGCATTATCAGCGACGCGGCTACGGCGTACCTAAACCGGTGGGAACGCGCCACCGGCAAAATTTATTCATACCCAAACGAGATCGCGTTGCGCGCAGACAGCGCCCCAACGGCGTTTCAGGAAGATCGCAAAGGTAACGTCTGGATCGGCTTCTACTGGGGCGGCCTCGCCCGGTATCGCGATGGTAAATTCGACTCCTTCACCAAGGCTGACGGTGCACCTGCGGGACTGATCCGCGCACTGTATCTGGATGGAAAAGGAAGGTTGTGGATTGCGAGTGCGGAAGGTGGATTGGCGCGTATCGACGATCCGACACAGGACCGTCCAGCGTTTATTCGTTACACCTTGAGAGAGGGACTCTCGAGCGATCAGATAACCTGCATCACCGAGGACCAGTGGGGCCGAATTTATGTCGGTACCGGTATCGGCATCGATCGACTCGATCCCGAAACTGGCCGAGTGAAACGCTACACGATTGCCGACGGGTTACCGAATGGTTTTGTGAACGTCGCTTATCGCGACCGCAATAACACGCTCTGGTTCGGCACCTTGCAAGGCTTGTCCAAACTCTTACCGACGATTGACGATGGGCCATCTCAGCCGCCGCCGATTCTGATTCAGCAAGTGCGAGTTGCCGGTACCGATCTGCCGCTGCCGGAGTTGGGAGTTACTCAACTCGGCAACCTCGAGTTTGAAGCAAACAGGAACCAGCTCGAGATCAAATTCGTGAGTCTGGGATTTCGCAGTGGAGACGTGCTTCGCTATCAGTTCATGTTGGAAGGCGCGGACAACGATTGGGGCAGCCCGATAAATCAACGAGTCGTGAATTACGCGAACTTGCGACCAGGCAGTTACCGGTTTCTCGTTAGGGCAGTCAATGCCGATGGGATTGTCAGCAACGAGCCGGCTTCCATCGCTTTCACGATCGTCCCGCCGGTGTGGCAGCGTTGGTGGTTCATCGGTTTGGTTGCTTTACTGCTCGTCGCCCTCACTCATCTGATCTATCGTTATCACACACGGCGTCTCATCGAACTCGAGCGTGTGCGCACGCGCATCGCAACGGATTTACACGACGACATCGGCGCGAGCCTTTCAAAGATCGCGATACTCAGTGACGTCGCCGGACAGGAGTTGTCGACTACAAAGGAATCTGCGGTGGCGGCGCCGTTGGCCCAGATCGCCGACACTTCGCGCGATTGTGTCGACGCGATGAGCGACATCGTTTGGGCAGTCAATCCACAACGCGATCACCTGAGTGATCTAACACATCGCATGCGGCGGTTCGCTGAAGATCTGCTCGACGCGAGGGACATTGATTTCACGATTCGTTCATCGCTGGATCAAAAAGATATGCGCCTTGGCGCAGACCTGCGGCGCGAGGTCTACTTGATTTTCAAAGAATGCGTCAACAATCTCGTCAAGCATTCTGATTGTCGCAACGCGGAATTGGCGTTCAGCATAAATGGACCTTGGCTGGTTGTCTCGATCACGGACGACGGCCGGGGTTTCAGAGTCGAAGATCCACTGACAAATGGGAACGGTATGGGCGGTCACGGTTTGACGAGCATGCAACGGCGAGCAAAGGCGCTCGGCGGCAGTTTGAAAATCAACTCAGAACCTGGCCGCGGCACAACCGTTACACTCGAAGTGCCACTCAGCCAGGGGCGAAGATGGTACTGGCTTAACTACCCGAATGGGCGGTGACAGATCATGCCCTGAAAAGGCACAAAGACAGAATGTTCACTAATGTTACGAAGGTGGCGATTGTCGAGGACCAGCGCGAGATCCGTGAAGGGCTCGGACAGCTAATTAATGCCACCGCCGGTTATCGCTGCACCGGCATCTACGCCTCAATGGAAGAAGCACTCGAGAAGATTCCTCACAACCTCCCCGATCTTGTGCTGTCCGATATTGGTCTGCCGGGTATTGATGGCATCCACGGCATCAAAATTCTGAAGGAGCGTTATCCGCAACTCTTGATTCTGATGCTGACGGTTTACGACGACAACGAGCGCATCTTCGACGCGCTATGCGCCGGCGCGTGTGGTTACTTACTCAAGAAAACACCATGGCCCAAGCTGGTGGAAGCTGTGAAGGAAGCCGTTGAAGGTGGCTCACCGATGTCGCCAGAAGTGGCGCGACGAGTAATCTCCGTGTTTCGCCAGATCAAACCGCCGAAAGAATCTGAATACGAACTCACGCCACACGAAACTCGCCTCTTGCGCATGCTGGTTGAAGGTCACAGTTACAAGACTGCCGCCGCGGAGTTGCATGTTTCCGTCAACACGATCAAATTCCACCTGCGCCACATCTACGACAAACTCCAGGTCCATACCAAATCAGAAGCGGTCGCCAAAGCCCTCCGCCACGGCCTCACTCGCTAGCCACAAAAACGTTAGCCACAAAAAGGCACATAAGGCACATAAGAAGGAATCTTTAAATTAGTACAAATTTAAAGACCTCCAATTCAATACCATTTTGTGCCTTCTGTGCCTTTTTGTGGCTAACGCGTAATTCGTGGCCGTTTTGGGCCGCCGCTCCGCTACCCAAACAGGCGGAGATTCTCAACGCGCCTGCCTTTATACATACGTCCGTTCGAAACTTGATTCGGAAGGATAAAGGACATGAAAATCACTAAGCTTACCGTAATGATAATGGCCCTCATGCTGACTTGTGTTTTTACCTCGACTGCGCTCGCTGATGGCGCTCGTTCCTACATTTCACCCAGCGGCAGCGATAACCGGCCGTGTACGCGCACACAGCCATGTCGCACATTCGACGGAGCGCAAGCAAAAACTGACGCTGGCGGCGAGATCGTTGCGGTTGATACGGGATCCTACGATCCCACGACAGTCACAAAGTCGATTACACTCGCTGCAGCGCCTGGCGCAGACGTCGCGATTCGCGCGAACACCGGATCGGCTGTGACCGTCAGCCCAAATGTAGGGGATACCGTGGTGCTCAGAGGTCTGCGGCTCGCCGGCCCCGGTAAAAACGTCGCCGGAACAAATGGCGTTCTGGTCGACATCACATCGCCTAACTGCTGTATCTCGGTGCACATCGAAAACTCCATCATCAGCGACTTTGACAAAGGCGTGCAGGTGGATCTCGGTGTTGCGAGCATGTTGGTTGTAAGCGATACCGTTTTTCGCGCTAACAAGACCGGCGTGAACTTTTCTGTCGGCGGCGTTGAATCTCAGGGCGCATCGATTACTCGTTCGCGCTTTGAACGCAACGAGGTCGGTCTA
>DASSEB010000175.1:0-6655 GCA_035696765.1 Pyrinomonadaceae bacterium
ATCGTTTTGTCAAAACAGATCTGCGGCCGAGATATCAAACCGCAAACTAACTGCTGCTCCTCGTGCACACCGGTAAGGACGGCCACGACTCGCTCGCCTTGCCAGGCAAGCACTGCAAAGGGTCGTTTGTCGCGGAAGAAAGGTTCGAGAAAGTATTCCGGTGAGACATAGTGCGCGGGAAAGTCCGCCCGCGTCAGAAACTCCCGCCAGCGATCCTCAACACGTGTATCACTCGGATAGCTATGCAGGATGGTCCAGGTTATTTGTGTCGATGCGTCTTCCATAGCGAGGTTGGAATACCGAACGACGAACTGTTGACCAGGGGCCACCAAAGTACCCGGTAGTTAACCCAGTGGGAGATTTCGGTCTTACCAACGGGCAAGTATTTATCAATCAGCGCACGGCTTAGGATTGGGTCCTGAGATAACGCGCCGTGAATCGCCGCAGCAGACGAGGGGCAACGCGAATCATGACTACCGCCGCACCTAGTTTCCAGCCCCCAAGCACACCGTGCGCTCGCTCGAAAGACACGCGAGATTCGTCGAATCGCCCGCTCAGCAAACGCGACTTTCCTTTTGCGAGTTCGAGCGCCGCTTCCTGCAACTTCATCGCGCGCGCGAGTTCCCCATGCTCCGCGGCCGTCAAATCGTAGTTGTCAGCGATGTAGCGGTAAACGCGCGTCTCGCGCGCGAGGCGGTTCATCATGTCGCCTGACAAGCTGTCTCTGCGGCAGCGATAGCGCAAGAGTACTTTACGCTGGTAGCCGAGGCGCGCGCCACTTCTCGCCAGCCGAGCCCACATCTCGAAGTCCTGCCCGTTGCGCAGGGTCTCGTTAAAGACTCCTGCCTCGATGAGTGCGAGCCGGCGCGCGACTACGCCGGAGGTGATGACGTTGCACTGGTTGCGGACGAGGCTGATGAACGTTACAGCCCCTCGCGAAGGCGCGGTTTGCATGTAGGTTTTTCCTGCCATCGGTGTATCACCAAACAGCCGGGCGTCCGCATAGACCAGATCGTAGCCACCCTTGCGCAATAATTCCAACTGTTTTTCCAGGTAATTGGGCATCCAGATGTCGTCGCCGTCGAGAAAAGCAACAAACTCGCCGCATGCCTCTCGCAAGCCGCGGTTGCGTGCCGCCCCGGCGCCTTGATTCTGCTGCCGCACGTAGCAGAGACGCTCCCGATAAGGCGCGATGGCGCGCTCGAATTCGTCCGTGTCGGGCGAGCCGTCGTTGACGATGATGACCTCAAACTCCGTGAGAGTTTGGGAGAACACGGAATCGAGTGTCTCTGAGATGTACGGCGCGACCTGGTACGCCGGAATTATGACGCTGACTAAAGGAGCAGGCCTCCCCCTCGCGTCTTCCATATTTTTCACTGCATCGCCTGCTTACAACCTTTATGTAAGACTCTTAAAATCAAAAACGAATAATCCGTTGAAGTTTTTAGATGCCACGCGAAAAAGAACTGCTCCTCCGGGCTACTGGCGGTCATCTGGGAATGAGCAGATGGCCCAGGCTTTTCCCTCTCGCGTGCAAGACTGGTGCGAGAGATTGTACTCGCTCGCCCACTTCTGCAACACTGCTTTCTCCTGTGGTCGCTCGGCATCGTCCAACAGAATGACAGCACCGGGAGCGAAGTGCGAGCGGAGCACCTGCAGCAGGCCGAAGCGCCCGCCTTTCACGTCTCCGGGTGGACCGTCGGCGATGATCAAGCTGAAATCTTTCGGCAGCGCGTCAAGCGGAGGATCGTACCAACAGAAATCTCCGTAGTCGCGCAAAGGCGCGAGCGTCAAATGAACATTAGTCAACTTATAACGGTTCAACTTTGCTTGCGTGTTACCGAGGTAATAAGGGTCGTGTTCGAGCGTCCAGACAGGCAGACCGCGACGACCGGCTAGCATTGCGAGTACGAGCGTCGTAAGGCCGCTGCCGATTTCGAGGACCGGCCCTTGCGCCGCCGCCGCCCAGCGTGCGACTTCCTCCAAATACCCGCTGCCGGCACGAAATCCGTCGTCGCCCCATCCGCGCCCGAGTTCGTCCAGAATATGTCCCGGCGGCGCTTTACCCGGAGGGACTTGCGCGAGCTGCCGGATCGCAGCGCCGAAACGTCGTTCCCTGCCGATACTCTTAATCTTCGCCTTGACGGAGTCGGGTAATGTTTTTTTGATGAGAGCTACCATCATATCCACTCTGGTCAGCCCGCAAAGTCTACCCCTTTTTTCCGCAGCACAATATCGGCGACTTGGCCGAAGTCACGAAGGGCACGCCTCCCTGCGGGAATGATATAAAGGACCAGCAGCGCGACAGCACACGCGATGCCGAACGACACGGCCAACCTTTCGATTGGATTAACGTTCACCCCCCAGCCGCGCAACAGCCACAGCACCACAAGGACCGCGATCGCCGCGCACAACGCGGGGGTCACAGTAACGTAGAAATCTCGCGGGCGCACGGGACCGGTGCGCCCAACCCAGTAAAAGAGTACCGGCGTGACGATCGTCACCCACACGAGTGCGTAAGCAGTGGCAACGCCGACTGCTCCCCAGGGAAGTCCGGTTAGTATGGCGGCAACTATTATGGTGCTGGCGACCATTCCATACCGAAACATGTCGCGCGTACGGCCCTGTGAAATGAAAAGCCAGCCGGTCGTGTTGGCGATCGGCTGAACGAGGGCCGCGACTCCGAGCGCAGCAAAGATACGACCAGCGTCTGTCCACTGTGGTCCAAGCACGATGCGCACGACGGAATCGGCAGTCGCGATCAATAACGCGATGCCCGGCATCGTAATGATCGCGATTTTTTCGATGATGCGTAAATACGCGCGCCGGTATCGCTCGGGAGAATCGTTCAGCCGGCTCAGTGCGGGGATAGCCACGGTCGTAATGGGGGCGTTGATCTGATCGATGGGAAGTGTGAGTAGTTGGTATGCCTTCACATAGAGCCCGAGTTGCTGGCTGCCCCAAACGCGGCCGATGACCATGTTGTCGAGATTGCGGGCGAAGAAGTTGACTATGCCGAAGCCCGTCAGGTTACCACCGAAGCGAAGCAACGAGCCCACGCCCGAGTCACGCACGGGGCGTCCCGGGCGCCAGCGGCAGACGGTCCAGATACCGACCATGTACACGAAGCTGGTGGTCAGGTGGCCCGCGACCAATGCCCAGTAACCGGCACCGCGCCACGCGAGCGTGATGCTTACGGTGATGGTTGCGACGAGCGCGATCATCTCGCACATCACCTGAACGGCAAAACGCATCTGCCGGTGCAGGAGCGCCTCGTGTTGGATCGTGAGCCCGCCGAACAGAAAGCCGAAACCGTAGATCATCGTGATTGGCATGAGCTTCGGCTCACCATAGAACCATGCCACCGCAGGCGCGAGCCCTGCTGTGACTAATCCAACGGCGACGCTAAGACTGACGTTTACCCAGAAGAGCGTGCTGACCTGCTCTGGCGTGATCTCTTCGCGCTGCACGGTGGCGGCAGACAGGCCGAGGTCTTTGAACATCGAGACGAAACCGGTGACGACCGCGACCATACCGATCAACCCGTAGTCTGAAGGTCGCAACAGCCGCCCCAGCACCATCGTGGCTCCGAGGCCCACCAGGAATTTAAAGCCCTGCGCGGCGAAGGTTATGGCACCCCCGCGAGCGGTGCGCGCACCCAGGCCTTTTTTGAGACGTTCGGTATTGAAGTAATCGTCGGATCGCCCAGAAGAGGCGAGCGTGTCGGTGGCATCTGACAGGTTTTGTGCCATCAAGTAAACTCAGCGCGTTAAGTTAGCATGAAAATGATTCGCCACAAAGAAGCACAAAAGGCACAAAGATCAAGAAAACCTTTTGTGCCTTTGGTGCTTTTTTGTGGCTTAGGTCGAGGACGGCGATCAGTGAGGGAGCGGAAACGCTTTCCTATCGGTGTGCATCATCGGTTACTTTCTTCCGAGTTCGTAGTAGGCATAGACGCGGGAGTGGCAATAGCCAGCGCCGGTTTCATACAAGCGGTACAGCGCGGCGAGTGATGCGACACTCAAGCCGGCCTCCCTGTGCCAGATGTCCATTTTCGATCTTGCTGCCATCAAAATAAGGCTCTCCAAAACTGCCTCGCTCACTTCCTCGGGCGTGTGACCGTGATCTACCAGCTCAACCGTCAGTCGCGCCGCGTGCTCATAGCCGCTGTCACCATTATCAGGCATAGTCCGGTTGGTCCCTTTATAAACCCCTAGCACACTCTTCCAGCCCCCGGCGTTTCGCATAGTGAAGTAAAATATTCGGGCGTCGCCTGCCCCCTCAGTCAGACGGCGACGCCCGCGAATCCCCACTCTGGGCGGGTGGGGACATGCTCAAAGCTCTGTCCAGTCAGAGAACTTCGGCACGTGCGCTCTTATAGCTGCCGGAAAACTGGCTCGCAACCGCCCAAACAAAGTGGACCAATTGCTGCTCCGTGTAAGATTTCTACTTACGGCAAGACACACCTCTACCCTCTCGCGAGAAGCGAGTGGGCTCAAACTGAATCAGGTGACTACTTCGTTAGTAGATCAAACTAACGGTCGTCATGATGATCGTGGTCGTGACATCGGTCGTCGTAGATGTCGTTTCCGTTTTCTGTGGCAGTAAACAAGGTGAAACCTTGCCTGGGCAGTCAATCTCGCCGGCAAATACAGTAATGGCAAGCACCAGCGTCAGGATCGTTGCAGTCCCTACTTGGCGTAAGGTTTTCATGTGAAAGTCTCCTGTTGATGTAAAAATTTTACTTAGGAGACTAGACCAGCTTTGAATCTTTCTTGCAACAGGGAGATGGACTGCGTAAGATTCGCTGGCGCCTAGTGATTTCTTTTCCCTGCATTCAACGCGAAACGTGGTTCTCACATGACCGTATCGGCCTGACTCTTGCGCTATTTGGAGACTCCGATGCTTAGTGTTGAAAGGCGTGCGGAACTGTCCTGCGAGCTCGCCAAACAATTCGAAGACAAAGGCGAATATGAGGAAGCACGAAGGGCCCTGGGCCGGTTTTGGCAACGGGTTGGCGAGAGTCCTAAAGTCGCCGGCTTAGAACCAGGTACGGCAGCAGAAGTGCTCTTGCGCGTGGGAGTGCTGACGGGCGCGATCGGAAACCAAAATCAGGTTGCAGAGACCGAGGAAACTGCCAAGAACTTAATCAGTGAAAGCCTCACTCTCTTCGAGTCGCAGCGTTATAAAAAGAAGATAGCTGAAGCACAAGTTGAACTCGCGCTCTGTTACTGGCGCACGGGTGAACTCAATGAGGCCAGGGATCTCCTAAAAGAAGCACTCTCCCACCTCACGACCGAAAGCGAAGTAAAAGCAAAGGCGATTGTGCGCTTAGCGATCGTGGAGCGCGGCGCCGGCAATTATGAAAAAGCGTTGCGCATCCTGACGAAAAGCGCGCCTCTCTTTCAAAAAATCAACAACCAAACGTTAAAGGGTAGTTATCACGTTACGCTCGGAATCGTCTTGCGCAATCTGTGGGAATCGAAGAAGCGAACGGAATTCATCGACAGGGCTTTGATAGAGTACGCGGCGGCAAGTTATCACTTCGAGCAGGCAGAGCATAGATGTTATCTCGCCAACGTGGAGAACAATCTCGGCTTTCTTTATTACAAGATTAAACGGCACGAAGAAGCACACGCACACCTGGACCATGCTCGCCGTGTTCTGGTGGGTCTGAAGGACACCAGCACTGTAGCGCAAGTTGATGAGACTCGCGCCTGCGTGTTTCTGGAGCAGGGACGGACTGCGGAAGCAGAACGAATTGCTCGCTCGGCTGTGCGAAGCCTGGAGAAAACCGATAGACAGGCCCTGTTAGCGGAAGCACTCGTAACGCACGGCAGGGCGTTGGCGCGGCTCGGAAACTACAGCATCGCACTTTCCACCTTTCGACGCGCAGTCACGTTGGCTGAGCAAGCCGGGAATAGAAACCGAGCAGCAGACGCTGCGCTTGCGGTGTTTGAGGAGATCGGAGATCACCTGGCCGTAGCTGAGGGACGTAGCACCATTTCGAGTGGAAAGCTCAGCGAGGAAGTGCAGGCGCTCGAGCATGAACTTATAGAACGTTCGCTTGATGCTACTGAGGGGAGCATAACCTATGCCGCCCGCAGGTTAGGCATACCGCATCAAACGTTGAACTACATGCTGGAAACAAGGCACAGGGACTTACTTCAGAAGCGAACACCGGGGCGACGGCGCGCACGGAAAAGGTAGTGCGAGTCGCTGAAATACACTCTTGAGGCAGGGCCTCATTGCTCGCGTTTCGCCTTCAGCCGTTCGATGACGTGCTGGTAACGTTCAATCTCTTGAGGGCCGTAGGTAGAAGTGTGTTTACACTCAAGGCAACGCCACGTATAGCTTCGCAACAGGGCGGCTTTACCCTGAGACTGATCGCGGTGGATAGGCTGCCGCGCACCGCAGTTTTTACACGTGATGACCAGGTACCACCCGAAGGGTTCGCAGAGACTTAAGGGCATGGGGAAATCTGGCCGGAAATGTTCAGGGAAACGGGCGGCCAGTATCGCAGCTTATAGACGAGTTTGTGAGATTTGTCTATACGAAAACAGGCCACATCGGAAAAATAACAGGGTAAGAGCGGTAATCACCCCCGCCTTATAGACAAGGCCCGCTCTTACCCTGAGAGCAACGGCAGACACAC
>DASSEB010000176.1:0-4230 GCA_035696765.1 Pyrinomonadaceae bacterium
GGAAGATCTGCAGCGTGGTTACGAGCAGCTAGAGCGTGGCGGCGCCGTGGCGTTCGGAGCGAAGACGAGTTCGTATCAGCAGTGGGCGGCGCAGTTGTTGAAGGAGGCGGAGAGCGCGGAGACGAAGAAGGAAGCAGCGTACTGGCTGGCGCGCGGAGAAAGCAGGCGCTTGCCGCGTGACTATGAAGCCGGCGAGAACAGCGTCGCGTCGACAAGCAGCGTGCAGGTGAGTTTAAGCGCGGCGGAGACGAAGGCGCTGCTGCAGGAAGTACCGGGCGTGTATCACACGCAGATCAATGACGCGCTGCTGACTGCGGTGGGGATTGCGTTGACGGAGTGGACGGGTGGCGAGCGTGTGGTAGTGGAGTTGGAAGGGCACGGGCGCGAAGAGGTGGGCGGTGGCGTGGATGTGACACGGACGGTGGGCTGGTTCACGAGTATCTACCCGGTTGAGCTCGAGGTGGAGCGAGACAAAGGAATCGGCGAACGGTTAAAGGCGGTGAAAGAAAGTTTGCGAGGAGTGCCGCGGCACGGCCTGGGCTACGGGTTGTTGCGGTACTTGAGCAGTGACGCAGAGGTGCGTCGTGAGTTGCGCGAGCGTGCGGCGGCGGAAGTGAGCTTCAATTACCTGGGCCAGTTCGAATACTTCGGAGATGGCACGCGAGAAGCCACGACGCCTGATGGTTGGAGTGCGGCCCCGGA
This sequence comes from Pyrinomonadaceae bacterium, assembly GCA_035696765.1. GTDB lineage: Bacteria > Acidobacteriota > Blastocatellia > Pyrinomonadales > Pyrinomonadaceae > PSRF01. The sequence goes on from DASSEB010000176.1 coordinate 703, forward strand.
ATCAAGCGGTATGGACCAAAGTCCACAGAGCGAGAGAACGCACCTGTTAGAGATCGGCGGAAACGTTGCCGGCGGACGATTGAAGATGGTCTGGAGTTACAGCCGCGCGGTGCATCGCCGCGAGACGATCCACGCAGTCGCGGACCGGTTTGTGCACGCGTTGCGCGAATTGATCGCGCATTGTCAGTCACCCGAGGCTGGCGGATACACACCATCAGACTTCCCACTCGCTCCCATCAATCAGGAACAGCTCGACAAGCTCTTCGCCACAGTCGAATCGAAAAGTTAAGAATTCAGTCAACGAGAGGCTCAAAAGTCGGACCTCGGGCTTGGACACAGTCAATACAGCGAGCGGTAGCGACTTGGTGAGTGATCAGCATGCGATATTTCTTAATGATTCTTGACTCCCATCGTTGACCAGGTCGCTACCGCTCCCTGTACTGACTGTGTCCAAGATGATTTTCGACGTTTGGTAGCGTATGAAAAGTGACGCCATCGAAGAACTCTATCCGCTCTCACCGGCGCAGCAAGGGATGTTGTTCCATAGTCTCTATGCGCCTGAGTCGGGTGTGTATGTCTTTCAAGTGATCACTACGCTGGAAGGCGACGTCGATCTCGCAGCGTTTCTAAAGGCGTGGCAGGAGATTCTGGACCGCCATGCGATCCTCCGCACGGCATTCGTTTGGGAGAACCTCGACAGCCCGCTCCAGGTGGTTTGTCGACGAGCAACTTTGCCGGTCACTGAGCACGACTGGCGCGGTGTTTCCAATCGAGAACAGCACGAGCGCATGCAGAACTTTCTGAGTGCGGATCGCCGTCAGGGATTCGATTTAGCGAAAGCGCCATTGATGCGATTGGCGTCCATCCGTCTCGGCGAACAGCGCTATCGATTCTGCTGGACTTCTCACCATCTGTTACTTGACGGTTGGAGCACATCACAAGTCTTCAGCGAGATCTTCGCTTGTTACCAGGCTTTGCGTCGTCACCAAAAGCCGCAGCTCGCGCGCGTCCGGCCTTATCGCGACTATATCGCGTGGCTACTGCAACAGGATCTCTCGGCTGCCGAATCGTTTTGGCGGCAAACGCTCGCCGGCTTTTCTGCTCCGACCCCACTCGGCGTCGATCGTCCCGCTGCGGACCTGCTCGACGCGAACGACTACGGCGAAGATCAGCTCACGCTTAACGCCGAACTCAGCGCTGCCCTGCAACAGATCGGAAGACAACAACAGTTGACGCTGAACACGATGGTCCAGGGAGCGTGGGCATTGCTGTTGAGCCGTTACAGCGGTGAGCGCGACGTGGTGTTCGGAGCAACAGTGTCAGGCCGGCCCGGTGAGTTGCCCGGGGTCGAAGCGATGGTTGGACCTTTCATCAACACGTTACCGGTGCGCGTGAAAGTGCCGAGAGAACAACCTGTGGCCGCGTGGCTGCGAGATCTACAACAGCAACAGGTCGAGATGCGGCAGTACGAGTACAGCCCGCTCGTAGACGTGCAGGGCTGGAGCGATGTGCCGCGCGGCGTGCCGCTCTTTGAAAGCCTTTTGGTGTTTGAGAATTATCCACGCGCCGGACTGTCGACTGCGCAGCAACGAAGTGCGGGCGCGAAAAACGCCGATGTTCAATCGGTGGAGATGACGAACTACCCGCTCACAGTGGTAGTGGCGCCGGGCGAACAAGTCAGCCTGCAAATGATGTATGACCGCAGGCGATTAGAACGGCCTCGAGTGTGCCGGATGCTGGGCCATCTGGAGCGATTGCTGGAAGCGATTGTGGCCGACGTCGAACAAGAGGTGCGGCAGGTCACGATGCTGCCGGATGAAGAGCGCACGGAACTGCTGACTCGATGGACCAGCGACGAGCTACGTCCGTGCCCAATGCAATGTCTGCATGAACTCTTTGAAGCGCGGGCGAGAGAGAATCCCGAGGCTGTTGCGCTCGTCCTGAATGACACGCGACTCAGCTACGGCGAACTCAACGAGCGCGCTAACCAGTTGGCCCATCACCTGCGCGATTTGGGCGTCGGGCCGGAGGTACTGGTTGGCCTTTGCTGTGAAGAGTCGTTTGAGATGGTGATCGGACTGCTCGGCATTCTCAAAGCGGGCGGCGCGTATCTGCCAATTGATCCGACTTACCCGGCATCACGTCTCTCGTTCTTACTGCAAGACTCGCGTGTCGAGGTAGTGTTAACTCAACAGCACCTGGCCGAACTCCTGCCGGCCGACTGCCGTTTGGTCTTGCTCGACTCGGACGCGGACGAGATCGCGAAACAGAGCAAAACTGATCTTGCATCGGGAGCGACGCCGGACAACCTTGCCTATGTGATCTACACCTCCGGTTCCACGGGACAACCCAAAGGCGTGCTCGTCACGCATGCGAACGTCCTGCGACTCTTCGAGGTCACCCACTCGAGTTTCCGATTCAAGAGGGAAGACTGCTGGACGCTCTTCCACTCGTGCGCGTTCGACTTTTCGGTTTGGGAACTGTGGGGCGCGCTGTTGTACGGAGGACGTCTGGTCATCGTCCCTTACTGGGTAACACGTTCGCCGTCGGCGTTCTACGAGTTGCTGTTGAGCGAGCGGGTGACTGTTTTGAATCAGACGCCGTCGGCGTTCCGTCAGTTGATGGCTGTCGACGAGACGCGCGTTGCGCGCGATGAGCTGGCGCTGCGCTACATCATCTTTGGCGGCGAAGCGCTCGAGTTAGCGAGTCTCAAAGGATGGTTTGCACGTCATGGTGACGCGCGTCCACTGTTGGTCAACATGTACGGGATTACTGAGACGACAGTGCATGTGACTTACCGCGCCTTGAGCGCGGCGGACGCGAATTCCGGGCGTGGCAGCGCAATCGGCCAGCCGCTTGCAGATCTCGAGATTTACTTGCTGGACCAGGAGCTGGAGCCGGTGCCGGAAGGCGTGGTTGGCGAGATGTACGTGGGCGGCGCGGGCGTCGCGCGCGGTTACCTGCATCGAGAAGAGCTGACTGCCGAACGGTTCGTGGTCCATCCGTTCAGTCGCAGCGGAGGAGAACGTCTCTACCGGAGCGGAGACCTCGCGCGGTACGCGGGCGGTGAGTTGGAGTATGCGGGCAGAGTGGACCAGCAGGTGAAGGTGCGTGGTTTCCGCATCGAGCTCGGTGAAATCGAAGCAGCGCTCGACAGGCATGAAGCAGTGAGAGAGGTGGTGGTCCTTGCTCGAGAAGATGAGCAGACTAAAGACAAGCGGTTGGTGGCGTACATCGTTGCGAATGGCGAAGTGAGTAGCAGCGAGTTGCGCGAATACCTGCGCGGACAACTACCCGAATACATGATCCCCGCCGCGTTCGTGATGCTCGAGGCGCTGCCGTTGACGGCGAATGGGAAGGTGGACCGGCGCGCGTTGCCGGCGCCGGAGCAGGGTCGCAGCGAGTTGGAAGCGGAGTATGAACCGCCGCGGAATGAAGTGGAAGAACGGTTAGCACAGATCTGGAGCGAAGTGCTGAAGGCGGAGCGAGTCGGGATCAACGACAACTTCTTCGAGCTTGGCGGCGATT
>DASSEB010000177.1:0-14550 GCA_035696765.1 Pyrinomonadaceae bacterium
AGTCACGATGCGCGGCCGGGTGATCGAAGTCTGCGAGGGCATGTGTCAACTGCCCCAGCTTCTTGCCGAGATCCCGCAACAAACCGGGCGGGTGCGACTTGATCTCGGCGAGCGGCACACCTGGAACATAATCCACGATCCGTACAAAGTGACCTTGGAAAGTTGCGATCTCCTCACCGGAAGTGGTTGGCACCAGGCGTTGGCAAAACGAGACGCGCTCTGCCAGATGTTTCAAAACAGAATTCTCTGCTTCGAGAAATGCGCGTGACTCGCCCGGATTCGCGATCTTGAGGACAAACTTTCGATCGGCCTCGTCAGTTAGGAGAAAGTTCTGATCGCGTTCACTCGGCAACTCGCTGGCAGTCGCGCGAATGCCAAAGAGTTCCTCAGCCATTTCTAAAACATGATCCACAGGTTACACAGATTACACAGAATCAGTTAATCTGCGTACTCTGCGGGTAGGAGGCCACGAATGTTTCATTTCGGCTTGCTGTTGCTCTTGGCGCTGTCGAGCGTCGATCCGGCTTTCTTCAATGGACTGCGCTACCGCCTCGTTGGTCCATCGAGAGGCGGGCGTGTTACGACTGTGACCGGCGTCCCCTCACAACCAAAGACGTTCTACATGGGCGTCGCCAGCGGTGGTCTGTTTCGTACGACTGACAGCGGCGCAACATGGACGCCTATCACCGATGGGAAAGTCCCGCTCGGATCGACCGGCTGCGTTGCAGTCGCGGATTCCGATCCGAATGTTATTTATCTCGGCACCGGCTCAGATAGCGTGCGCAGCAACGTCTCAACCGGCCGCGGCATGTACAAGTCGACGGACGGTGGACAAACGTGGAAGTTCATCGGTCTTTATAACGCCGGGCAGATCGGCGCAGTCCGCATTCATCCCACAAACCCCGACATCGTTTGGGTATCCGCCGTTGGCGACATCTTCAAAGCAAACGACGAGCGTGGCGTGTTCAAAACCACTGACGGTGGCCAGACGTGGCGCAAGGTTCTCTTTGTGTCTGACACCGTCGGCGCGATGGACGTCGAGTTGCAACCAGGCAATCCGAATGTCGTGTATGCGTGGATGTCGCGGCTAGAACGCAAACCGTGGACGATCATCAGCGGCTCTCGCGAAGGTGGTTTCTACAAGAGCACTGACGGCGGCGACCACTTTTCGAAGATCACGACCGGACTCCCAACCGAGTTGATTGGCAAGGCCAATCTCGCCGTGACCGCGGCCAATCCAAATCGAATCTATGCGCTCGTCGAAGCCAAACCCGGCGGCGGCTTTTATCGTTCGGAAGACGCGGGCCAAACCTGGGCGCTCATCAATTCTCAAGGCTCGCTGATTCAACGTCCGTTTTATTACACAACTCTCGGCGCCGATCCTTCGAATGCAGACGTCGTGTACGCAGGCGCGGAGGGCTTCTTCAAATCGACTGACGGCGGCAAGACGTTTACTCCGTTTCGCACGCCGCACGGCGACAATCACGACATCTGGATCAATCCCAAAGACAGCCAGATCATAATCCAGTCGAACGACGGCGGCGCGAATGTTTCCACCGATGGCGGTCGCACGTGGTCGTCGCAAATGAACCAACCCACCGCGGAGATTTACGGCGTCTGGGTTGACAATCAGTTTCCTTACAAAGTCTACGGCGCGCAGCAGGACAACACGACGCTGATCATCTCGAGCCAGGCCGAGCCGTTTACGACGACCGATTGGCGCCCTGGTCCAGGTTGTGAGACTGGTCCAATCATGCCGCACCCGCTGAATCCCGAGATCGTCTACGGCTCGTGCAAAGGGCAGTACGGCGTGATGAACCTCAAGACTGGACAGGAGAAGAACTACTGGCTCGGCGCGCAGTCGTTGTATGGAAATCCCGCGAGCGATTTGATTTACCGCATGCAGCGCGTGTCGCCGATGGCCACGTCGCCGCACGATCCGGAAGTGTTGTACTACGGATCGCAATACGTGCATCGCACGCGTGACAAGGGAGTGACGTGGGAAAGAATCTCGCCTGACTTGACGGCGCATCCCGACTGTTGCCAGGGGATCAGCGGCGAACCAATCACACGCGACATTACGGGCGAAGAGTTTTACAGCACCCTTTACGCGATCACTGAATCGCCGCTCGAGAAAGGTGTGATCTGGACCGGAGCGAATGATGGACCGTTTTACGTCACGCGCGACAACGGTAAAAAGTGGACGAACGTTACGCCGAAGGGTCTGCTGCCGGGCGGGCGCGTGCAATATATCGAAGCGTCGCCGCATCGCAAAGGTTCGGCTTACTTCGCGGTCTATCGCTGGTTGCTCGGCGATTATCAACCTTACATCTATCGCACCAACGATTACGGCGCGACTTGGACCAGGCTGACCGACGGCAAGAACGGCATTCCCATCGATTGGCCCACGCGCGTCGTGCGCGAGGATCCCGATCGTGAAGGGCTGCTTTACGCCGGCACTGAATTCGGCATGTTCATTTCATTTGACGACGGCGATCACTGGCAGCCTCTGCAGTTGAACCTGCCGAACGTTCCCGTGTCAGACATCAAAGTCCATCACAAAGATCTTATCGTATCGACACAGGGGCGAGCGATCTGGATTCTCGACGATCTCACGCCGCTTCATCAGCTCACATCGCAGATGAAACCGTCAGAGGTACAGCTATTCAAGCCCCGCGATGGTTATCGTACAAGAGTTGGTCCAACGAATTTGGGACCAGTGGTCGAATACTACCTGCCGTCAGCACCGGCGGAAGCGGTTGTGATCGAGATACTTGATACGAAAGGCAACGTGCTCAATTCTTATAGCAGTGAAACACCGGCGCGCGGGGGGCGCGCTAACACAGGCGCTGGTGCTGCTGGTGCGGAATCTGATCCGGATGCGGCTCCGGCGCGTCGTGCTGCGCCGCCGCCGAGAGTCACCAAAGTCGCAGGCATGAATCGGTTCGCGTGGGACGTACGCCACGAGGCGGGCGTCACACTTCCTCCGGGACAATATCAAGTAAGACTCAAGACCGGCGCCGGCAGTCTTACACAGCCGTTGCAGGTTCTTATTGATCCGAGAGTCGCCGCCGATGGCGTTACAGTGGCTGATTTGCAGGAACAGTTTGAGCACAACATGCGCATGCGCGAGCTCGTGAACAATGTGAATCAACTGGTGAGTCGCGTCAGGGAAGCTCAGAACAAGTCGCGCAACGACGCGCGGCTAAATGCGCTTGCTGCAAAACTCCTGACCGAACCGGTGCGCTACGGCAAACCCGGACTTCAGGCGCACATCACCTACCTTGCAAGCATGACGGCGAACGTGGACCAGAAGATCGGGCGCGACGCAATCGAGCGTTACGAAGTGTTGAAGAAAGAATTCGACTCGTTACGCGCGGAAGCCGATCAGATACTTAACACGGATGAACGCCGGTAAATTTGGATTTTATCTGCGGTATCTCTCGTTACAACAACTTGCCGAGCGCGTATGGCAGCATCTTTCGCCACCACGGCCAATCGTGGTGCACGTCCGCGCCCCACAAATCGAGCGTGTGCGGTATGCCTTTGGCGTTGAGAATATCTGATAACGCTCGGCTGCGTTCGGGTGCTTCGTAGTTTCCCTGACCTGACATGATGAGGATCGAGTCAGCCTTTCGCAGCAGCGGCAGATAGTAATCGTCGTTGAGGTTGGAAAGATAATCGACCGGATTGTTGAAGTAGACGTTGTCGTCGTAGTGGCCTTTCAAATAAGAGCGCACGTCGTAACTTCCGCTCATCGCGATCACGCCGCGAAAGAGATCCGGATGCTTGAAGTAAGCGTTGGCTGAAAGAAACGCGCCCAGACTCGCGCCCGTGGTCAACGGCCGGTTCTCGCCGTCGCCGCAATCCTTCCGAATGAGTGGAAGCACCTCGTCGGTGATGTATCGATCGTAGCGCGTGAGCAACTCCGCTTTGAGCGGCGCCGGCATCTGCTCGTTCAGCAGGCTGTAGCGATTGACGCTGTTGATGGAGTAGGCGCGAAGTTTTCCGGCTTCGATGAACGAGCTGATGGCATCGACCAGGTAGAAGCGTTCGTACTCGAGATAGTCGGCGGCCGCGGTGGGAAACATGAGCAGCGGTGGTCCATCATGCCCGTAAGCGACGAGCGGCATTTCAGTGTTTAAGTTTGGACTGAACCAGGCAGTTGTTCGGCGTTCCATCGGGCACCTTTCGTGGGCGCGAGCGCGCGGAATCAGGGCTGGAGATATTCTCGCAGATCTATGCGGAGCGCAAGTTTGGCGGGTGTGGGGCGCGGTTGACGCTCCGAATTTCATTTGTTATAAAAAACGCTCTCGCGCCCGGAACATAGTTTGAGGAACTATGTGAGGGCGCGTATTCCGCAGTAGCTCAATGGCAGAGCATTCGGCTGTTAACCGAAGGGTTGTAGGTTCGAGTCCTACCTGCGGAGCCAGATAGGACGAAGGTCGCTGGAATCGGCTCCGGCGGCCTTTTCTTTTGCCAAGTCCCACGAATCAGACGTATTGAATTCCACAGACGCTCAATTCCGTGCGCTGCAAGTATCAGCACGAGTGGCATTATCGGTAAGCTGTAGCGACTTTCTATCCACATAGGCAAATGAATCAACGCGAAGAATGCTGGAAAGAGAATGATATGACTCAGTGAGGCCAAACGTCTCCTTTCGAGAAAAATGCCGTAGATCGCTAGTAGGCAGATTGCAAGGTTACCAAGCATGAAACTTAGCTTGATTATGATCACTAGAAGACGCCGCTCGTGTAGCGCCTCATCGAAGCGCATGTTGCGACTGCCAAGCAGATAATCACCACTATCCAAAAACAAACGAGGATACTGCTTTAGACGGGCTCTTAAGTATTGCGGCGGATCACTTTCAATCCGCTTAACTGCACGCAGCATATATTTACGATCACCGTCAGCTTCGTCTTGTGTATCACCTTCATCAGAATTGAGTTCCTTGATAACTTTTGTCCAAACGTCATCGCCGTAGCTTTTAGTTTCTATGGTTCCCGCAAAAAGATTCACTCCATAACCAACTGATTGGACGAGAATGAATTTTCTGAACACTACAGCGTTTCGTATAAGCCATGCCGACGTGACTCCTATCGCAGTTACAAGAATAAGCAAATACAAGCGCCGGTTGTTGCGCCAGGGCGGTAAGAGCGCCACTAATGCCAGGCACGCTACAAATGGAATAACAATAGTGCGGGTCAAAGCCGCCAATCCAAATGCAAGTCCGGCTGCCACACCACGATTACGTCCCCACAAGAAAACTCCGAGAGCAACCAGAAACGTGAACACAGGCTCGGTTAATATCACCGCCGTATAGTGCACAGTCATAGGTGCGAAAGTGAGACCTGCTGCCGCCAGTAAAGCTACTCGGTACGAGAAGCGACCTTTTGCGATTAGGTATACAAGAACCACAGTCGCGGCACCGCATACGCACTGCAGAAGCACCACAGCGGTTATGGGCGCTTTATCCGTCCACCAAAAAGCAGCAATGAGGAAAGGATAAAGCGGCGGGCGCGATGCTGTTGGGATGCCCGTTGTCAGGCTGAAAGAGTGATGAAACGCGATGTTTTGGGCTATCGCGAGATACTCGTGTGAATCACCAGCCCACCATAGATTGAACCAGGCATAGGTAGCTCGGACTACAAAGGCAAGGATAAAGATCACGAATAAGATCTTACTTTCGATCCTGCTTACGACGATCTTTACGTGTTGGCCATCGTTCGCTGAGGTTTCTGGGCGAAACAACATTGCCACGTTACTAGTGAGTTTGAGAGTTCAAAATTGGTTGACGAGGGAGGTGTTAGTGTCATGGCTGCAAAAGGCTCATGAGACGAACACCGGTGAACGACCAGCTTTTATAAGCTCTAACCAGGAATGTCAATCGGATAATTCCCAGGCTGCAGGAATTTTCTTAAGAAGAAGCCTCTCGTGAGAGTTTGCGAAACGCGTTGCAATGATCAGGAAATTTGCTACAAAAATCGGCGGTAACAAGCTAAGATACTCGCGCTCAGCTAAAAGAAGTCGGTGCGACTCGGACTTGCGTAAAAGGATTTACGAACTCCCACAGTAATTTCTCACGACGTAGTCCTCATCTATCTTTTAGAACCTCAACCCTCAACCCAAAAGGAGATCCCACATGCGCATAAGAATCCTTGTCCTTGCAACAGCAGTTCTACTCTTCGGCGCGATCATGACGGTCCCTCGTATCATCGAGGCCTCAAAGTCGTCAGCCGCAAACTCAGCCACTCCATTTCAGGGACGCCGGTCAGAAATGACTGTCGGCGAGTCCATCCGCAACGACACCTCGCCGCCCGTGCGCGAGATGAAGCAGCTACCTGTCTTCAAACCGCGGAAAGAAGCAAACGAGAATCCGAAAATTCCGCAGTTTCACAAAGACGTTCCCGATCGCAAGGTGCAAACAACGATCGCTGCCGACGTGTTTACCGCCGCGAACATGCCCACGGCCAATAGCAACTTCAACGGCATGCAGTTTCCCGGTGTCGCGTGCAACTGCGCTCCGCCGGATACGAACGGCGAAGTCGGGACCACTCAGTACGTTCAAATGGTCAATGAAGGGTTTCAGGTCTTCGACAAGACAACCGGAGCTTCGTTGCTTGGACCATCCGGCATCTCCACCATCTGGCAGGGGTTTGGTGGCGTTTGTGAATTCAACGGTAGCGGCGACCCGGTGGTGATGTACGACCAACTCGCCGATCGTTGGGTCATCACACAGTTTGCCGGTGTTTCCGTACCGACGGATGAATGCGTGGCTGTGTCGACTACCGGCGACGCGACCGGCTCGTATTACCGCTACGACTTTCACCTCGGCTCAAACTTCTTCGACTACCCGCACCTTGGCGTCTGGCCAGACGGCTATTACATGAGCATGAACGTGTTCAACTCGAGCGGCACGTCGTTCCTCGGCCCGCAACCTTTCGCGTTTGACAGGGCCCAGATGCTTGCCGGCTTGCCCGCGACATTCATCACCCCCGGCATCACGAATGGACCATCAGAACCGACTTACCTGCCGGCGGATCTCGATGGCTCGAGTCTGCCGCCCGCCGGTGCACCGGCGACGTTTGTGCAGTGGCCCGGCGGTGGCGGTTATAAGATCTTCCACTTCCACGTGGATTTTGCGACGCCTGCAAACTCGAGCTTTACAGTGTTCGCCAATCCTGCTGCCGCTGGATTTACACAGCTCTGCCCGTTGACGCGATCGTGTGTTCCGCAAAGCAGTACGACGTCGCGTCTGGACGCGCTCGGAGACCGGCTGATGTTCAGAGTTGCGTACCGGAATTTTGGCACGCGTGAGTCGGTTGTCGGGAACTATACTGTGAGCTCAGGAAGCGTTGCAGGTATTCGTTGGTTTGAGTTGCAAAACGTGACCAACGGTCCCGTCACTGTCAATCAGGAGAGCACGTATCAGCCCGATTCGATCTGGCGGTGGCTCGGAAGTGCGGCAATGGATCGCGATGGCAACATCGCGATTGGTTACAGCGCTTCGAGTTCGACGATGTTCCCGCAGTTGCGTTATGCGGGACGGCTCGCGACAGATCCACCGAACGTGTTGGGCCAGGGCGAGGCGATTCTTTTTGCCGGGACGGGAAGTCAAACTGGTACCAGCAGTCGGTGGGGTGACTATGCGTCATTGACTGTCGATCCGGTGGATGATTGTACTTTCTGGTTTACTTCGGAGTACTACGCATCGACCACGAGTTTCAACTGGCGCACGAGGATCGGATCGTTCCGCTTTCCAACGTGTGGTAGCGGCGATCCGACACCAACACCAACGCCGACACCGACACCAACGCCGACACCAACACCAACTCCAACACCACCGCCTCAGACCGTACCGAATGCGCCGAGTAATCTCACCGGAGAGGCAGTGACAGCGAATTTCATCCGCTTGACGTGGACAGACAACTCCGATAACGAGGACGGGTTTGCTATTGAGCGTTGTCAGGGACTTAACTGCACCTTCTTCGGGCAGATTGCAACGGTCGGTCCGAACACGACAGCGTTCAATAATTCGGGACTCGCTCGAAATACCTGGTATCGATACAGGGTGAGGGCGTTTAATTCGGCAGGCAATTCGGCGTACTCCAATGTGGTTTCGGTGTTGACGCCTATCAATAACTTTTAGCAGCTACGGGAGGCTTCGCCTCAAAAGTATTTCAGCCACAAAGAAGCACAAAAGGCACAAACACCAAAAAATCCTTTTGTGCTTTGTGGCTGAACCAGATTCGCATTGCTCGTGAAACAGACCCGGTTGTCGTTCGACGTGATGCGAAACGTCTCCTGTTGCGCGGTGCTTCCGGTACCTGTGAACACGTCGATGTGCTGCCCGACGATGCCCACGCCGATATCCGTCGCCCGAAAAGTCTTAGACGCCCAGGGGCTCGGCAGCGTGGAGATCTGAACCTGAGCGCCGTGCGGGATCAATGAACGATCGATGGCGATGGCGCCATCGGTGAGTAGATTCCCCGCCGCATCGAGCGGGCCGGCGTCGGAACGATGCCATTCGCTCGAGTAGTAACCGAGTGCCCAACCGAACCGCGTGATTCCCCAACCTTCCGTCCGCGTTTCGCTCAGGAACTCCCGGCTGAAACTCAGGCTGCCTACGTTCTTGACCTCAACCTGCTCCGCGTCGCCGGGGAGTTCGTTTTCTTGCGGGACGTAGTAGCCCGTGATGTACCAACCGTCAGAGCAACTCGATTGTCGTCCTGTCTGCATCGCCGCAGCCACGGCATTATAGTAGCGATTCAAACCATGCAGGTTTACTACCAGCAAAACGCCGTTGCAAAGCAGCGCGGCTGCCGCCAGTAGCCGCCTCTTGATAGAACCTCTGAAATACTCTGAATGCCACTTTCTTAAATCGTACTTCATCACTGCTCTCTTGTTTTGGATTATGTTCGAGTTCCGATGAGACGATTGATCGAAGGGTTGGCTTTTAACACTGTGGGACGCCGAAGGATGATTCGCCACAAAGAAGCACTAAAGGCACAAATGAAGAGAATCCTTTGTGCTTTTTGTGCTTTTTTGTGGCTGAAATACTTTTGAGGCCCACCGCGCGTCTATTCCCAGCGTGTTGGTCCATGGTTAGTAAGCAGTGGTGCTGAGTTCGACGCGGTCGAAGCGCCGCGCAGCAAGGTCGTCCGGGCGGATCCAGAACTGGTAAACACCCTCGGCGAAATAATGTGCCAGGCCTTCATTCGAAGACAGCTCAAGCAACAGAATGAACTCGCGCACGCGGTCGTCGATGTCGCCCTGAACGTCGACCGGCGGTGCGAGCATGCGATCCGGAATGTTCAGGTGAAGCCCGCTCTCGGTCTGGCAAGCAAGCGCGTGCCGGCAGCGGATGTAATCGACGACGTCGAGTGGAATACGTGCCGCAGCCGCGGGGCTGGCGCTGAGTGAAGCTTCAACGGACAGGCTGCCGGCATAAGTCATGGGCATGAAGGTGAGCCACTCGTGCTCCTTGAGCCACAACCAAAACTGATCGCGCTCTTGTGGTGGTACCTCATCGAAGGGTGCAGCCGCTGACGCACGATCCGACCAGTCGCGAAGTTCGGCCTGCGCCTGCGCCACCTTCGCGGCATATTCCTCGTCGCTCAGCTCACGGAAATGACGGGATTGAGCATCCGAAACTGCGCGTTTCATGCCCTCGACAATTAGCCCCGTCGTGATGCGGACAGCGTTCCAATCATGTGGAAAGTCGGCGAACGGCGCCATTCTCGCCTGGCGGTGCTGGTACTCGAACCTCAAGTATTGGGCGACCGCTCCCTCGATTGCCGGGATGGCCTTCTTCGGATCGATTGTGCCCGGCCAGGAATAGGTTTCCTCGAACGCTTCCTCATCCTGCGGCAGCGGCCCGCCTTTAATCAGCACGGGATCGAAGGGCCATTTCGGCAGTAGTCGCGGCCAATCGGCATCCGACTGCGGCCATTTCCAGGCCCGTTTCGAATCGAAGGCGTGAGGGAGATCATCGGGCGGCGCGATTTCAGCCCAGCCCTCCACAGGACCAGGTTCCCAAGTCACACGGAATGTGTCTGCCTGGCCCCATTCCAGATCCAGAAAGACGTACAGCACGCCATCCTCGGGAAACATTCCAAGTCGGCCGTCAGCCGGCACTGCGGAACAATCCACCTGCATGATGAAGCTGTATGGCCTGGACTCTCCCCTCGGCCACTGAAAGCCGGAAGGAGCGATCGGCAACCCGCCGAAAAAGCTAAGGTGCGCAGGATCGTGGTTCGGCGGCACGATCTGCCGGAAGAGAATGGCCTGCGTACGCGCGGCAAGGATCGCGTCGTGGATCGATGGAGCAGACGCCTGAGAACTTTGCGGCGGAAGCAGTGCGTCCAGATTGGGTTCGGAGCGCTGGTCCCTGGACCGTGATGACTTGTGCAAAGGGCCGTTCTTTATCTTGTCGCGGAGGTAGGCAACAGCCGCTGCGGCCAACACAGCGGCGGTCAGCACCAGCGTCCTCTCTACCGGACCGACATATTTGATCGTTTCAGTGACGCCGAGCGCAAACAGGATCGCCAGCAGCGTGAGGCCAAAGCAACCAAGCCAACTCCAGATCCGGTTCATCAACGCCTCCAGGCAGCAGGATTACGTCTTGATTAGACCGATACTCTATGGCCCGCACTAGTTTAGAATGCCCATGTGCCTCAGGACTTCCGTACATGGCCGCCCCTCTCCAATGCGTATCGAGACGTTTTTGGTGAGATCAAGTTGGACGTGTATAACGCAGCCGGCGAGATCTGGCAACGAGGGCGCGTGTTTGCGCATGCCCGCGGAATGGATGACGCGATTACTCACACAGCGATGATCCGCGCCGTGGCCAAGGTCTCCCGGAGACTAAAACGGCCAGCCCCCAAGCTCAAAACTCCCGGTGCGCTGAAAGCATATTTATTTACCTCCTTTAGAAGGTGTCTTTTAGATGAAATCAAAAACAGGAAATCTTCTACAGTTGCCAGGCTGGAAGATCTGGAGGCCGTTGCTGATGAGTCAAGTAGCGAAAGCCTGGCCGAACAGATAGAGAGAAAAATCCTGCTTGAAGAAATCGTCAGTCACATGGACGACAGGACCAGGTTTATCTACGAGCGGCTGATATTGGGCTATTCGTTTGAAGAGATCGCCGAAACCCTGGGCACAAAATCCAATGTACTCCGCAGCAGGTTCAGTAAGAGCATGAGCCGAATTAGATCCCAGTTTGCCGATGTGTCCTCAACGATAGAGATTGGTTGAGTTGCCCGCCAGGACTTGCCGTCAACAAGCTGTTTTTGCTCAGGTTTTTGTAATTTTTCGTCTAAGCAAGCTGGCTGGGTGCGTTTTCGTCTCCAAACCTGGTTATATGATTAGAGGAGGAATACATCTCCTCCCCGTGTAAACGAGCAAAGTGAATGAAAACATGTATTGAAAAGTCGTAAAGCCCCTCCTCAAAGCAAGCTCGTTGGGTGCGTTTTGGTCTCCAGGCGTAGTTATATGATTGGAGAAATAGTTGAGCTCTTTCCCCCATAAGGAGAAGTAAAATGACGACACACATAGAAAAATTCTTCACCCCCTCCTCAGAATTAACCCAAAAGCTTACCGCGAGGATGAGAAACGAATCTTTGCGTGATTTACAGGGTTCAATACAGTCCGCAGGAGAACTTAGCCCAGAGGATTCGGATGGTAAACAACCCTGGGCTGATTTATTTAGGGCCAGCGGTCAAAAACCACAGACTCCAAAAGAACTCGCGGCAGACCAGAGGTGGCTGAGTGAAATACTTTATGGATTTTTATCACGTCTAATGCATAGTCGAATTCAACCCGAAAGCGAGTCGTTCAGTGCTGTAGAAGCCATACCGGCCGGGATGGGCAGCAGACTCGGATTAGATGATAACGACGATATTATCTTGCTTAAACAAATGGCGACTGAATTTCAACAGTGGCTCGCCGCCTGTGGGGGCCACGAGTTTGTCGCGGGATGGGGGACCATCTGGCTCGATCCTGCCGATCATCAACGGTTCGGACTGAAAAAGTTCGTGGTTGGGCAGGAAGATGAGCGATCTAAGAAGGCGGCTTCCGGTAAGTCGTTAACCGCCACAGTTGGCTCACGAGGAGCAAGTTTGCCTAAAAGCCAACTACGATCCAACAAGCGATAACAGCAGTTTTTTAAATGAGGAACGGGTTGTCGGCAATGGCAGCCCGTTTTTCTTTTGACTCATTTGACGAAATCAGGCTGCGCTGACTAAAGTAGTTATGCTTCACAGCAAAAACGCCTTTACCTCAGGGAGCCTGTATGTCCCCGATTCGTATTCTTCACGCTTCCGATCTGCATTTGGCCAAGCGACCGCTTCGCCAATCGATTCCCGACCAGGCTTCAATCACCACGGACCTGGTAAAGGAATTCTTCATAGCGCTCAAGAAGCGCTTATTGTCGGGTGACCTGAAGAATCCAACGGAGACCTTCACGGGAATTCTTTCCGGACGCAATATTGCTCTCTTACAAAGAACTCAGAACACTGTTGACCGGGAAGAACTTAATGACAAAATCGATCGCGCGTTACAAAAGCTGGTCCTCTCCGGAGATCCGTTATTCCGCGATTTCATTGCTGAAGTTACGCGGACCGTTGGCTTCGCTAGTTCTTACCATCCCCACGCTTTAGATAGCTTTGTAAACTTTGCTCTTAGCAGAAGTGATTTGCATGCCGTAGTACTTTCCGGAGATATAGCGACAACCGGATTCGAGTATGACCTGTTGAAGGCAAAAGAATTTTTGGATGGTCCAAAACCTTCACCGTATGCTGCCAGTGAATCCGTGCTTTCCAATGCCGGAATACCTGTATGGATTCTCCCTGGCAATCACGACCGATACACCTACACCGGTCACGAATGGTTTTTCTCTCCAGGCGGAACTCTTTTCGACCAGATACTCAGTGACCATTGGTCCGGTAAGGTGAAATCTTATCCGGCGTTGAGAGACCCTGATGAGCGTCTCTCCGTGTTGGTAATAGCCGCCGATTTCAGTCTGCAACACGCTAACGACAGCACTCTGCTCCATCGTTTCAATAAGCTCGCTCAAGGCCGGGTTTATGAAGAGGTGCTGGCTACACTTGAGAAGGAGACGCTGTCGCGGCAGGAAGCGGAACGGAGTGAATTTCCGGAACACGACCTGGTGACGTTATGGGCCGTGCACTTTCCACCCGCTTTCGAGCCTCTCAGTAAGTCTAAGAGTCTGCTGCAAGCTGACAATCTCGTTAACAAGGCTGACAAACTTAACATTGCCGCTTTTTTGGCGGGCCATACTCACATTTATAAAGATTATTCTGTTAAGCCTCGCGTTCGGGTATTGTGTGCCGGCAGCGCGACTCAACATGATAGCTCGATGAAACACTGTCAAATCGTTTCAGTAAAGAGAACCTCTGGTAAGTCCTATCCTATAGACGTAACCCATTATGAGTGGGACAAAGATAGAGTGACGTTCCAACCGATGAAGAAAAAGCCTTAGCTCGGTTCGAGTCCCACTGCGGATTCCTGAAGACGCCAAGCTTCTACCAAATAGTTACCTACACACAGTTGCGAACCTCGCGGTTGAGCCGTCGGTACAGCCACTGGCCATGTTTTAGTCCGGGTGCGCCGTGAATGCAGACGACTACGTTTTTCCCGCGCCCGAGTTTGCGAGGCAAGGCCAGACCGGAAAGTCGGCTGTTTGATTGCGGACTTGCGGCTACCCGCTTGGCCAAAGGCGAGAGGCGCCGGCAGCAGCGTCGACAGTGCGAAGAAAAGAAGTAGTCGCATTGCTAAAATGCTCTGAAACGTCTGGATTGCACTAAAGTTGAAGAGTGTCCACGTGGCCTCAGGTGTTTAATGGATCATTGGCCGAATGCTCGATGAAGGCTAGTCGTCACGCGGTCTTTCGTTACTGACGATGGCACGTCTTGCTGTTCCCACCATTCAAGAGTGCCAGGATGAATTTTAGCTCCGGCGCTTATCAAGGCTTCAATAATTTCCGCATGAGTACTTTCGTGTTCGTGAATTGCGCTCCAAAGAGCCTGGCCCAACACCGTGCCGCCGTACCTGTTGACGATTTCCATCGGAACTTTTCGATCAATCATCACTTTGACGACTTCGAGTTGACCACACGAGGCGGCGTAGTGAAAACCATTCATCCCAGACCGCATACCTGCAACAGGGTCGACGCCATTATCGAGTAAGTGTGCGACAACTTTGGATCGCCCCAGAAACGAAGCACATGTAACTGTCTCAGCAAGAGCTTCGGGTTCATTTTCAAAGTAGCCGCGGTTGAACCAGTCCAGGATCTGATTGTCGAACGCGTCGCCGCCGCCAAGAACCTTCTCAACCCGAGAGTACGAGCCGTCGGTGATGTCTTTAATAGCCTGTTTCCATAATTCGTCCATACCAGTTTGGTCCAATGCTATTGAATGCGACAGACGTGGGTTGCCTCAAGAGTCGAATTCTTCTTGGACACAGTCAGTACAGGGAGCGGTAGCGACCTGGTCAAGGACGGGGATCAAGAATTATTAGACATGTCGCATG
>DASSEB010000178.1:0-16649 GCA_035696765.1 Pyrinomonadaceae bacterium
GGCCGCAACGGAAAACGCTTCACCACCTTCGGCCAGATACGCATTCACCAACGTCCCGAAGTATTCGTCGCGGCGCTCGCGTTTGCGCCACAACGCATGAAGCTGGTGCAGGATCGAGCCGGGCATCTTGAATGCTCCCCAAACCCAAGACGAACTCGCATCCGTTTGCTTCACTTCGATTCGCACGACGCGTCCATGTTCGTCGGCGACGACGGCATCGAAGAACTCCGGTTTCTCAACCGGGAACACGAGGAACGAAAGCCGGTCGTCGCGCAGTGCACAAAAACCATCTTCGGGAAACCAGATCGTGTCTGGCAGACCTATAACCACTACCTCATCACGATCGATAAACGGCACCGCGCGAAAAATCGCATCGCACAGGCCGGCGGCTTTCGGTTGTACTGTGTAGCAGAGCGTCGTTGGTCCGATCTCACCGCCGAAATATTCAAAGATGTCAGACTTGCCGGGCGAGACCACGAAACAGATCTTCGTAGCGCCGCCCTTGATCATTCGCTCGACGAGATACTCGCTGACCGCGCGCGGGCGCTCGCTACCGTTCTCGATGCGGCTGCCCACAGGCAACAGCTCTTTGGAAAACGCGAGTGGTTGAATGCGGCTGCCAATGCCCGCCGCCGGCACGATTCCCCACATAGTGCTAAACCTCAGCAACCATTTGCGGTTGATAAAAACTTTCGATCGCGGGCATTCCGCGAGCTGCACTGAAGACGTTCTCCAGTTCCTCAGCCCGATGTGCTGCCGTGTGCGATTCGAGCACGCGTTGGCGGCCCGCCTTAGCGATGCTCTTGAGTTCAGCTTCTGACAGTTGCATCGCAGCGATTACGTCGTCCGTGTTTCGCGCCACGATGATCTCAACTCCAGGCTGAAAAAATGTTTCCAGGCCGGCCCATTCGTCGGACACGATCGCCACGCCGCACGCAGCCGCTTCGAACAGGCGACCCGATGGACAGTAGCCCATTCGCGCCATTGCGGCCCGGGTGACGTTCAGCGTCAGCGGTGATGAGCAGAAGAACGACGCGTGTGCCGAAGGCGCGACGTGCTGGACGTACCAGATGTTTTGTTGCCACGGAAAATCGATCGGGTACTTCGATCCGCCGATGATGAAGCGCCGCTCGGGCAACTTGTGCGCGACTTGAATGAACAAACGATCGACGAGCGACTGCCGATCGGAAGCATAGGTTCCGAGGTACGAGAGATCGGCTGCGTATCGCCCGAGCGCAGGCGCCGGATGATGCACGTCAGGGTCAACACTGCCGAAGAGGGGAACGACACGGCGAGCACCGAGTTGATCCTGAAGCGCAGTCAGTGCCGCGCCGCCCGTGTAACTGAGCACCAGATCGAAGCCCGCGAGTTTTCGAGGACCGATGTAGGCGAGTTGCTCACCGTTTTGCAATGCTTCGAGCGTGACCGGAGTGTCGAGATCGTAAAACACTCGGAGGCTCACGTTCGACGCAATGACGAGCTCAGTGGCTTCGATGCCGTCGGGACAATATGACGTGACTACCGCGACATCCGACTCTGCGACGATCTCGCGAGCCATCGCTTTGATCTCGTGCCACTCGCGATAGAGACGGAGCTCAACGCCGGCTAAGTCGATCAGGTCGCGATGAGCGGCGTAGTAGGGCACATCGCGTTCGAAGAAGACGATGCGATGACCGCGAGCGGCCAATGCTTTGAAGAGCCCGCGGAGCAAGGTTGCGTGGCCGTTGCCCCACGACGAACTGATTGTTAGACCGAAGAAAACAATCTTCATAGGCCACAAAGGACAAAAGTCACAAAAGATCGGATAGCGCGCCTGTGTTGTTGATGGTCAACAACCTCGGACCATCTTGATTCATCGCAACGATGCTGACTGAACACGGCGAAATCTCGATGCGTTGCAGCAGGTCGATCGGAGTCGCGGTGCAATAGCCGATGGC
Organism: Pyrinomonadaceae bacterium; assembly: GCA_035696765.1. GTDB lineage: Bacteria > Acidobacteriota > Blastocatellia > Pyrinomonadales > Pyrinomonadaceae > PSRF01. The sequence continues at coordinate 1,938 of DASSEB010000178.1, forward strand.
CGCTTTAATCACGTCGGCATGCGAAACGACGGCCACTCGCTCATCCCGGCATTGTGCTGATATCCGTTCTAAATCAGTGACAATCCGTGTTTGCACTTCCAGAAAAGACTCGCCACCCGGAATTCTGGTCGTGCTGCGATCACTATTGAAACGTCGCCAACGTTCATCGCTCGAGAGGGTTTCGAACGACTTACCGGTCCAGTCTCCAAAGTCGACTTCGTCAAACGCAGAATGCTTGTTGACTTCGAGTTTCATACTGCGCGCGATTGTTTCCGCGGTCTGCAGCGCTCGTTCAAGTGGACTGCTGTAGATTGCCTGGAGTGTGATCCCGCGAAGTCGTTCGGCCAGTCGCTGCGCTTCCATCCTTCCTGTTTCATTCAGACAGACACCTGACGTGCGGCCCCACAATGTCCGGCCTAGCCCGTCGCACGATGCGTGCCTGATGAGAAGAAACGTCGTCACGCGATTGCTCCAGCGGGTTGAGTGCTGAGCGGCGTTGCCGTCGCGGTTTGCATCACTTCCGCAACGTAGCCCTCGAGCTCTATCGCCCTTTGTTCCGATGTATGACTGGCGAGAATGCGCATTCGTGCGCGCTCGCCGATCGCGCGTCGCGTGTCGTCGTCGATCTCGTTCAGGTAAGCCAACACCTGATCGGTAGACGACGCCGTCAGGATCTCTTTGTCCAGTTGAAAAAATGTTTCGAGGCCGGGCCAGTCGTCGCTGAGGATCGCCGTGCCGCACGCAGCGGCCTCAAAGAGCCGGACGCTCGGCGAAAAACCTGCCGTGCGCATGTCAGCGCGCGTGAGATTCAGTGTGAACCGTTGTGAATTGTAGAAACGACGATGCGCGGCGGGGGCAAGGTGTTCGATTCTTTCGACGTTGTCAGGCCACGACACTTCACTCGGATACATTGAACCGGCAACGACTGCCTTCAGTTCGCGCGAGCGTCTTGCCGGCGCGATTAGCAACTCGTCGAGCGAGGGTTGGCGATCGACGCTGTACGTGCCCATGTAGCCGAGGTCCCATTTTGTCTTCCGGTCTTCGGGAAAGTAGACCTTGGGATCCACGGAGCAGTACAACGTGCGGGCCATTGGCGATCCCAGTTCGCGTTCGATCTTCCTGAGCACTGGCCCACCGGTGAATGACAGGTAAAGGTCGTAACTACGAACCAAGCGGTTATCCAAATACTCGGCATCGCCCGAAGCGAGCCTCGCGAGCGTCACCGGAGTATCGATGTCGTAAAACGCTTTGACACCGCGACACGTGTGCATCACCCATTCACCAACCGCGACGCCATCCGGAACATACGAGCCGACGATACAAAGGTCTGCGTTCGCCACCTTGCGCGCGAATCTTCTTTTCAACTCCGCGAGTGATTTGTAGAGCTGCGTCAGTCCGTAAGGCGGATTCGGCAGGTCGCGATGTTCCGCATACCACGGCATGTCGCGCTCGAGAAAACAGACGTTGTGCCCGCGAGCGCTGAGAGCGCGAACCAACGCGCGAAAAGTCGTTGCGTGTCCGTTGCCCCACGAAGAGGTGATGGACAGACCGAGAATCACGATGTCCAAAGGTTTAGTCATACTTTAACGGTTTTGTAGGGGTGGCGCTCTGTGTCCGCCCCTCTGACGAAATAAGCTGCCGGCTTGACGTGCTCCTCGAGCAAACGCTGCAACTGCAACGCGCGGTGTTGATAAGTGTGCTCGGCCAGGACGCGTTGACGCGCCGCTTCGCCGATCTGCTTTGCCTTACTGTCGTCCAAAGACTTTAAGTGTTGGACCACATCGTCAGCATCACGCGCCACGAACACCTCGCGATCGGGGGTCAGAAACGTCTCAATCCCTTCCCACGCATCCGTGATCAAACACGCGCCCGATCCCGCCGCTTCAAAAATCCGAGTCGGAGGTGAAAAGCCGTAACTCGCCATGCTGTCGCGGTTCACGTTGAGAACAGCGCGTGACGAACAGTTGAATGCGTTGTGATCGCGGGTGTAAACATGTCCGACGTAGTTCACGTTTGGAGGCATATACTTGTCGGCCCAACCACTGCCGCCGAGCATGAAGCGATAGTCAGGAAGTTTTCGCGCTGCCTCAAAGAAGAACTGGTCGATACGCGCCTCGCGATCCGGCAAACGATTCGCCAGCAAGCCGAGATCACACGCGAATCGATCTTCCGGTTGAACCGGATGATGCGTATCCGGATCGAGTGCGTTGTAGATCGGCACACAACGGCGCGCGCCGAACGCCTGATAACCCTTCACGACGGGCTCGCCACCGCCATACGTGAGAATCAGATCGTAGAGCGGTATCAAATCTTTGAACGGATCCGAAGCGTCGGCTTTGACGCGATCGAGAGTCACCGGCGCATCGACATCCCAGAACACTGCGAGTGAGCCCGGAGCTTTGGCATCGAGAATTGCCGCTTCAAGCAGTCGATCGTAGACACCGACGCCACTGGTTTTCACAAGCATGTCGGCGCCGCGTGCACGTCCCACTGCGTTCAAAACGTCGTATTCGGTGTCGGCAGAGTAGACGACGACACGCGCCCAGTCCGGATCGGGTATGTCGCGGTGTTTCTGCCGGTCGTAAGCGTCGGGTTCGTAGAACGTGACGTGGTGGCCCAGCCCGTGCAGAGCACGTATGATGCCGCGGTAATAAGTGGCGGCGCCGTTCCAGTAAGCCGAAACCAGGCTCGAGCCAAAGAATGCGATGTTCATGCTGTGTTTCATATCGCTGCCGCTAGCTGTTTGGTCTCCCTCGCGAGTTGTGCGTAGATGCCGAGCAACTCGTCGATGCGATGCGCGCAAGTGTGTCTTTGCTTGATTGTCGCGAGGCCGTTTGTGGCTAACTCCTCGGCGAACGACGACTCGCTTAGGACTCTGCGCAGGAGTTGTTTCATCTCGTTTCCGTCCTGCGCTACGAGATAATCACGACCACGTGTGAATAAGTTTTCCGCGTCGTCCCACGGTGAACAGATGAGCGGAATGCCGCACGCCAAAGCTTCGAATGGCCGAATCGTTGGAATACCGGGAAGGTCCTGGACGTACGGCCGGCGCGGGATGTGTAACGTCACACGCGCCCCCGCGAAGACTTCGGGCACTTTGTAGTTCGGCAGCCAACCGCGATAGCGAATGCCTGCGCGCGTGAGCGCTTCGATTGCATGGTCCGGATAGCGAACGCCGTACACTTCCGCCTTCAGTTGCAAATCCGCCACGGGTTGGATCAGAAACTCCTGCAACTCGGCGGAACGTTCGTCGTCACCCCAATTACCAATCCAGACGAGATCGAGCGTGCGTGAGATTTCGGGATGCGGATGAAACACGCGCACGTCAGCAGCCTCGTGCCAGGTCCATGCTCGCGTCGTCCAGCCGTTGCGCAAGTACCTGTCAGTGAGAACCTGCCCGTAAGCCAGCACGCCGTCGTAGTCTCGCAAGCTAAACGGGAGACTCTGGTGTCCGGCGACGCGATGGTGCGTGTCATGAAAGAGCAGGAGAAAGTCGCCTGCAACGCGGCGATACTCACCGATGCGTTCGATTAACTCCCTCTCGTTCCATTCATGGACGATCACGAGGTCGGTGCCGTTGAACGCATCATCCAGATTCAGTTGATGGAGATCGTAGCGATGGCTGGTGAGATGCGGATACGCCTTTTGAAACTCGACTAACGGCCCCTGCCCGTACTCGGCGATCAGATTCTCAACGCTCCATGAATTGCGAGGTTCGTAGATCTCAACTTCATGACCTCGCGCCAGAAGTTCAGAGGCAATGCCGCGAAGAAAATGCGCGTTTCCGTGGTTCCAATCGGAAATCAGTGATTGATAAAAGAGCACTATGCGCATTGGGCGAACTTCTCCTCCGCATAGGTGATCTTTGAATGCGCCAACAGCTCGGAATACGCTGCAAAATAGTTTTGTGCCATGCGAGCACTCGTAAATTCGTGTGCTCGTTCGCGTGCACGCCGGGCCATCTCGTGGCGGTGCTGGTCATCTTGTATTAACTTCAGCAACGCCGTCTTCAACTCTTCGCTGTCGTTTGGGTTCACGAACACGGCGTCGTCGCGCCAGATTTCACGGAGCGAGTCGATGTCGCCCAATACGAGGGCGCACCCGGACAACGCGGCCTCCAGCGGCGTGTAACCAAACGGCTCGTAAAGCGCAGGAAGCGCATACACGGGCGCCACCGCAAACCACGATCGCAACTCCGATTCGGAGAGTTGGCCCAACCATTTGCAGCTCCTCGCAACGGAGTTGTTTTGCATCGGTTGCTGCGGATGCTGAAAATCACCCGCAACAAAAACCGGCCACGGTAATTCAGTCGCAATCTCCGCCAGTCGATCGATGTTTTTGGCTGCGTCCCACAAGCGACCAGCGGAGAGTACAAACTGTTCCTTCGCCGCTGGTTTGAAGTGTTCAGGATCGCGACCGTTTGGGATCACGCGTCCGTTGTCGATCGCTCCGTAGTGAGTATTCAACGCGCGCAGCATTGCGGCGCTGGGTGTGACGACGAGGTCCGCAGCACGCAAACCGCTCTTCAATTCGTCTTTGTAACGCTGCCACTCCGCAGGCGGCGTATCGTGATGGACAGCTTGCCACCAGGAGAAGACGCACGAGTGTCCGACGACGAGCGTCGGGCTGTTCCACGGAAGCGTTGCGTGTGCGTAACCGTTGAGGTGAACTACGTCTGGACGCAAGCGATTCTCGAGATGCAACAACCAATCGCCCGCGCGCTTCACATCAGACCAGCAGTCGGGCATCCACTCGAGTTTGTAGTCGCTTTTGAAGAGATTGAGATTCGGAATGCTTTGCGCGTCTTCGCGTTGCGCCGGAGTTAACGGTGGCCCCATCGTAGCGAGGAGCACCTCGACGTCGTAAGTTTGCAGCGCGCGTGTCAACTCGAGCGCGTAGGTCCAGACACCACCAACCGTGTCGGCAGTCATGAGAATGCGGTGTGGTTGATTAATACTCACCTGTAAATCCTGTCAATCACTTCGGCCATCTGTATGAATCGCTCAGCAGCCGGGTCGAAACCTGCATCCGACGCGAGTTGTTTGATCCATTCGATCGTTTGCAACCCGCCCCACTGCCACTTCGAATCTTCCGGACTGCTGAGCGTCTCGGTTCGCGTACGTTCGAACCGTTCCCCAACGAAGTCATAAAAAGAACCGTTCACGTTCCGCAGCGCCGCGCCGCCTTTCGTGCCGTAAAACGCAATCTCGATCGTCGCGTCGCGGCCCACGTTCAGGTTCCAGCAACAACTCAGATTGATCACTGCGTCCTCCGCGGTCCGGATCGTGGCGACTGCGTAATCTTCAATCTCCTCGCTGACTTTGTTGACTAGCTTCCCCCCAGCGAACAACGAACTCTCGACTCGCTCGATGCGCGGAAATCCGAGCGGTCGCAACGCCAGGTCGACAAGATGCGGTCCAAGATCCAGCACGCACCCACCACCGGAAAGCGAGTAGTCGTAGCACCACTGCTTGTCAGGTCCGTAGCCGTTATGAAACTTCGCATCAACGGCGAAGATCTTTCCGAGCGCGCCGCTTTCAACCAGTTTGCTGACCGCCTGCATCGCCGGTATCGCACGGTACGACAGGTCAACTCCGAGCAGGCAGTCTGCATCGCGAGCAGTCTCGACTATCCTTCGCGTTTCGAAAGCGTTCCGCCCGAGCGGCTTCTGACAGAACACCGGGATTCCGTGCTCGAGCGCCGCGATCGCTTGTTCTGCGTGGAACCGGTTAGGTGTGGCAATCACAACGCCGTCGAGATCGTGGCGAAGCAGCTCGTCGAAAGAAGAGAAGAGAACTGCGTCTGGGCAGACTGTCTGCGCTTCGGCGGCCGCGCCTGCTTGCGCATCGTGAACGGCAGCGATTTCGGCAACGCCAGCTTCAATCACCGACGCCAGCCGATTCCGTCCAATCCAGCCGAGACCGACAAACCCCAAACGCGGTCTGTGCGGAGCGGTATCAATTTTGATTGCCGCACTGCTCATACGGTTATCAGCGCCTTGATAAATCCTTCCGGAGACTTTTCCATCGTTTCGAACGCTCGCGGCAGTTCCTCGAGTGTGAACGTGTGCGTGTAAAGCGGCCGCGGATCGATCACTCCGCTTTCAACCGCTCCAATTGCTTCGCGCATCCCTGCGACATACACCTGGCTGTCTCTTTCGTGCGCGTTTATGACGTCGAGCCCGCGCCAGTTCCAAAGCTGCATGTTTACCTGTCGTGGTCCATCCTGGTGATAACCTGCGATGACGAGTCGCCCTCGTTCGCTCGTCAGCCCGGTCGAGAGGTCGAGAGAGTCTTGCGAGCCCACCGCCTCGATCACGCAGTCACAACCCCGGCCATGAGTGAATTCTCCGGCGACTTGAAGCGCGTCTTGTTCGTTGTCGAGTTCGATCGTCGCTGCCGCCCCAAACTCTTCCGCGAACTTCAGCGACGAACGCCTGCGCGAAAGCGCCAACACTTGTGCGCCGGCGTTCGCTGCCAGTTGTGTCAAAAGCAGGCCCAGAAATCCGATACCTACGATCGCCACAGTTTGACCCGGCTCGATCGCGGCGCGCTTGAAGATGTTCATAGCGCAACCAAGTGGCTCAGCGGGAAATGGCAATGCATCCAGTGAAGCAGGTAGGTGGACCACTTCGGATGCGCGCGCGAAGTCGTACTCCGCAAACGCATGTGACGACAGCATTGCCACTCGATCGCCGGGAACGAAGTCACCGACGCCCGCGCCGGTGGCGTCGATACGCCCCCACGCTTCATGACCAGGCGCGCCGGGCTCGAGTGGATACTGAAACCACGGCTTTCCTTCCCATAGCGGCAGGTTGGACGCGCAGACACCGCAGCCTTCGATTCGCACACGAACCTCGCCTGCGGCAGGCTCGCGGAATTCACGTTCCTCCACGAGAACCTCACGCGGACTTGCAATCACAGCCGCACGCCCAACCCCAACGCGAGGCCTCGACGATGGTTTCAGTTGTGTGACCGGCTGCATTGCAAGTTCTTAGTTGCTTTGCCTAAAACTCTGAAATTAAACCTTTGCGGCGTGCGCCGCGCGTGCATTCGCCAACTGAGTGACAGCCACTGGCTCTCCGGAAAAGGGCCCACTTTCATTCAGCAGCCACTCATACAAACGCCTCACCCCTTCATTGACGCCGACTCGCGGCGCCCAACCAGTCAGCGCGCGGAATTTACTTGTGTCGGTGACGTAATAGCGTTGATCCGCCGCGCGCCAATCTTCAAAACAAATCGAGAGATCTCCGCCGTGGAGTTCTGCCAGCAGATCCAACAGTTCCAGCAAGCTGATGCTGTTGGCTGGCCCACCGCCGATATTGAAGGCGTTGCCCGCGAGCTTTTCCATGTTTTGTTGGCCCAGTAGAAACGCATCCACCAGATCCTCGATGAACAGCACGTCGCGGACTTGCCGGCCATCGCCGTAAATCGTAATTGGTTGACCGGTGATCGATTGAATGATGAAGTGCGCCACCCAGCCCTGATCTTCATTCCCATGCTGGTGCGGCCCGTAAATGCAGCTCATGCGAAACACGAGCGCCGGCATTCGATACGTGCGCGCGTAATCGACCACGTACTGGTCAGCAGCGCCCTTCGAGCAGCCGTAAGGGCTGTGAAAATCGAGCGGCCTGTTCTCCGCAATCCCTCGCTCGCGAATTACTGGATCGGCCGGCGCGTAACGCGTCGACTGCTTCGTAAAATCAACATCCGCGAGGTTGCCGTAAACTTTGTTTGTTGAAGTAAAAATCAGCGGCGGCGGATTGTCTGTCGCACGAATCGCCTCGAGCAGGTTCAGCGTCCCACCCGCGTTGATCTCAAAATCTTCTCTCGGGTCGACGAGACTCGAAGTCACCGCCACCTGCGCAGCGAAGTGAAAAACCTGAGATGCGTCTTTTACCGCCAGCTTCAGGATTGAAAAATTGCGAACGTCCGGAACTTCGATATCGACGAGGTCGCCGTGCGTTTCGATAAGCCAGCGCAGGTTTCTCTCGACACCCTTCCGCGACAGGTTGTCAAGCAAACGCACGCGGTGCCCGGCAGAAAGAAGCCGGTGCGCAAGGTTCGACCCGACGAACCCGGCGCCGCCTGTGATCAGGATTGGTTTTGATTTGCCGTTTTTGTGAGTTGATGTGTGAGTGATCGGATGTAAATTCTTATGACGGCCATTGCCGTTTGCCGCACTAGTTTTCCCTTTCATGGGTGAGCCCCCTTGTTGAAAAGCACTGGGCGGGCTTCTTCAACTCGCAGAATCAGCCCTTCGGGTCAAGGAAAGTACATGTGCATCATCGTCATATCCGTACGCAAGCGTACCTGATCCGAGAAAAGTAAAGACCGTGAAAAATTTGTTAGGAGTTTGAAGAAGGTGATTTGATTCCGTCTTGTTGTGCGGCGATGATCGGATAGCAGCTACAAGCCTTCGCTTCGAGACCTTTACGATCGAGAATTCTTATTCGTCCACGAACAGATTGAATGACCTGGCTGTCCTGCAATTGATTTGCGGCTTCGGTGACGGTGGCGCGCCGCGTGCCGAGTAAACGCGCTAGCATCTCCTGCGTGATGCGCAACTCCGGAGTCGAGGTGCGATCGTCGATCATGAGGAGCAGACGCGCTAATCGCGCTTGTGGCGTGTGATAACGGTGACACGCGGCGAGTTGAGCGCTCTGTGCGAGTAGCGCGTTCGCATAAGCGAGCATCGACTCACGCATACGACTGCTTCGTTTCGCCTCTTTCTTGATCATCGCGGCGGGAAGACGCAAAGCTTTACCTTCGGCGAGTATCAAAGCCTGGCTGGTGGAATGCTTTGCGCCCATCAGAATTTGCGCTCCAACCATTCCTTCGTTGCCAATCCAACCTACTTCTACTGTGGCTTTTGATTCGACTGAGCTGATCAAGACGACTATGCAGTCGAGTGGGAAGTAAACGTAGTTCATCTCTTCCGCGCTCTCGTGCACAGTTTCTTTGGCGAAGAGCGTGAGGATTTCCAACTGCGGAATGAGGCGAGCGCGATCACGTTCAGGCAGCGATGCTAACAAGCGATTCTCTTGCCAACGATTTTCGCCACTTTCGGGCACCACTCCTCCGCAAGAACACAACCCAGACTCGGAGCGGCTAATGTACGCTTGCAACTATGTACGTTCGGTTCGTTCGCGTACCTAGAAAAACATTTCGCCGATGATTGAATGTTGATCCTGTAGACTCTCGTGAAATGATCGATCCCGACGGAGCTGAATGGGTGCAGGCGATGCGACGCGGTGACTTCGCCGCGGCGTGGAACATCAGCGATGCACAGCTACGCACACGCGGTGCTCAGGATCATACGAAGCTTCCGCGTCACTTTCAAAACATCTGGGACGGTCGCTCGTTGTCGGGGAAACGTGTGTTGGTGCGTTGCTATCACGGGCTCGGCGACACGATTCAGTTCATCAGATACGTTGCACTGTTGAAGGAAGTCGCGGCAGAAGTGATAGTTTGGGTGCAACCATCTTTGATCCCTTTACTTCGTTCCGTTAAAGGGATCGATCAACTGCTTCCGTTGCACGATGGAGTTCCGGACGTTGAATACGACCTCGACGTGGAACTTGGCGAACTGCCTCACGTCTTTCGAACAACGCTCACGAACATACCTGCCGAAGTTCCATACATCTTTGTTGAACCTGCAATGCTTGGAGGTGGCGGACGTTTACGAATCGGATTGATCTGGGTGTCTGGCGATTGGGACACGCGCCGGTCAGTTCCTTTTTCTGAGATTCAACGACTGGGACAGTTGCCCGGGATCGACTGGCACATTTTGCAACGTGACGCGCAGCGTGCGGGTTGGGACGGGAAGTTGGGCACGATCTCGGGCGGTGATAACCCGTTGCACGACGCGCGAGTGATGCGCGCACTTGATCTGGTGATCTCTGTCGACACGATGACGGCGCACCTTGCCGGTGCGATCGGACAACGGACCTGGACTTTGCTGCCGTTCGAAGCAGACTGGCGCTGGATGGTCGAGCGCGACGACAGCCCGTGGTATCCGACGATGCGCCTGTTCCGGCAGAGAGAAGAAGGACGCTGGGACACCGTGATCACGGACGTCATGAGTGAATTGAGCGTATTGTACGGGCGGCACTCCGTGGCCGCCCGCGACAGCAGTCCTACTTAATAAATATTCCCGCCCGCCTGCGTTGAAGTCAGTACTCCGTTGTTCACGTTCAGCGTGTATGCAACTCCGCCCGTGCCGGTCCATGTCGAGAAGTTGAACGTTCCACCTTGGGGAAGTTTGTAAACGCCGATGTTCAGATACGTCAGAGGTGTTTTGTCGGCGAGCACCTGTGCGGGTCCGGGTGCTTGCAGGAAATAAGCTGCGCCGCTGCCGACCATCGTGGCTGCGCCATTTGAAGCTACGAGCAACGCGGTTTGTTCGTCTATTCCGATGCCGCGAGGTTGAGCGGACCAACCGTTGTTTACGATGCGCGCCAAAAAGACGAGTGATCTTCCCATGCGATCGCGCGTCACGAAATGTGAGTCGTAGAGTTTGTTGACGCCCAGCGCAGATTGAAACAGATCGCGATCGAGTGTGACGTAACGATTGAAAGGATTGGACAAGCTCTGACTCGAAGTCGCCGAGCCGAGTTCTCCGGTGTAAATGAATTGACTGAGCACAGCCAGGCCCGCGCTGGTTCCGCCCACCGGGGCGAGCTTCGAATTGAGCAGAAAATTCACGCCGGTCTGCACCGCAGTGCCGCGCCAAAGGTTCACATAAGTTGACTGATCGCCGCCCGCAATCCAGAGCGCTTCAGCGTTTTGTATATGGCTGCTGACGTAGGACGAGTTCGCGCCTGTCACCGAGGTGATGATGATTGTTTCGACGGAATCCATTTGCGGGCAGAGTTGTTGGATGTAAGGGTTGTAAGCGTCTGTGCCAGTGGTCCTGATTACGACGAAGTCGCCCCCGCCTGCACGCTGGCACATCCATTGAAACGCAGCGTCAACGTCTGTACCGCCGCCCATCAAAACGAGTCCCGGCGTGAGCGTTGCGGACGGTTGCGCATCAGCAGCGTTACCGACAATGAACGACGTGAACCCGGTCTTCGATTTTTGCGCGTAAAGCGCCGGCGCAAGCAGGCAAACGACGGCTGATGCGAGAAGAACTTGACGTAAGACACGTAGAGACGGAGCGACGTTGGTGAGCATGAGTATCCTCCTGGAAAATTTGAAGAAGAGCTTGGGACGGACTTATATCACAGGATCTGTCTAAAAGGTTTGGAATTAGTAGTAGACTGTCTGACAATGAACATTCGGCGTTACTTAGTGTTGTTTCTGATCGCCCTCTTTCCCTCTTCGCTGCCGGCTCAAACAAAACCTGACAAAGACTATCTCGTTTACGTCTTGTCGGAATCAGCCGACAAGATCGCGCTCGTTCGTTTCGGTAAGGACGGCGCTCGGGTAGAGCGACAGCTTGAGACCGGAGACATGCCGGTGGACATCGACGGCCCACATGGCATCGTCATCTCTCCCGATCGAAAGTTTTACTACGTCTCGATTGCACACGGGCGGCCGTTTGGAACGGTCTGGAAGTACTCGACCAAAGATGACGCGCTGGTTGCGAAGACTTCGCTCGGTTATTTTCCCGCGACCCTCGATATCACTCCTGACGGCAGTTTTCTGTTTGTCGTGAACTTCAATCTTCATGGCGACATGGTGCCGTCGACAGTTTCAGTCGTGTCGACACAAACAATGACCGAAGTCGCGCGCATACCAACCTGCACGATGCCGCATGGTTCGCGTCTGAATTCACAGGGGACGAAGCAGTATTCCGCGTGCATGATGGACGAGATGCTCGTCGAAATCGACACGCGTTCGTTGAAAGCCACGCGGCATTTCATCGTGACTAAAGACCACGAAAAAGGATTGGATGGACCACCGCAGGCAGGTTCAAGTCACTCGATGCACAGTAGTGCCGGTCACGGCTCCGAGCCGCCGAAGCCGGGTGATACTCGATGCTCGCCCACGTGGGCCGAGCCGTCGGCGGATGGATCTTCGATTTACGTGGCGTGCAATGGATCGAGCGAGATTGTCGAAGTCAATGCGAATAGCTGGCAGTTGGTGCGTCGCCTTCCGGCGCGCCCCGGCGTTTACAATCTGGAAACGACGCACGATGGCTCACGTCTGATCGCTACGAACAAACGAGACCAGTCGGTATCGATTTATGATCTGAAGAGCGGCCGGGAACTAGCGCGGCTGCCGACGAAGAGGAAAGTGCTGCACGGTGTGGTCGTCTCGCCTGACGATCGTTATGCGTTCGTGACGGTAGAAGGTGTCGGCTCAGAGCCGGGAACAGTCGAGATCATCGATCTCACTGTGCTGAAAACAGTCGCGACTGTCGACGTCGCGCCGGGCGCCGCCGGCATCGACTTTTACAAGACCGAGCCCTGAGAACCATGAAAAGCACAACTCATTTTTGTGCTTTTGTGCCTTTTTGTGGCCCGTTTTATTGTCCCGGTGCCGTTGTAGATCCTTTATCGATCTTCTCTCCCAGCTTCACAATCCACAGACCAGAGTTGACGTCGTTGAAATAGATCAGACCGTTATGAGGCTGCGCGCCCCACGTGAACGGCATGTTCGCGCGAAAGCCTTCAGGATCGCCGGTCCAGATTCGCGCAATCTCTCGACCTTGCCGGTACAGATCACCGCGCAGTTCGCCTGACACGTCGATGATGCGCCCGCCACCGCTGTAGTAACCGACATACATCATATCGTTCTCGACCCAAACGTTGTGCGCACCACCTTCGGGCACGTTGTACTCCGCGACTTTTCGCGGGTGATTAATGTCTGAGACGTCGACCACGTGAAAGATGCCGCGGACCGGTATGCGATTGCGCGAGTGGATGTCGAAGATCGCTGGAAAGACTTCGTCGCCGAGAAAGACGTAGTTGCGATATCGATAAACTGAATGTGTGCCCGCGAGCCAGCCGTTCCCGTAGAGTTCGTTGTGATTGAAACGCAACTGGCTAACGAGTTGCGGATGCTCGGGACTGCCGCCTTTGATTCCCGCGCCGACGTCGAGGATCACCAGACCATCACGCCAGTAAGCGAGATATGCCAGGCCATCTTTGACGTAGAGGTCGTGAATATAACGTCCGGCGATTTGTTCGCCTTCCTTTGTGCGGATCACGCCCGCGAACGGATTCTCAGTCTGCCATCGTGCTACTTCCTTCGGGTTCTTGACGTCTTGGAAATCGATCACGCGCATCGAGCCGGTTGCGTCGTCGGTGAGGTAGACATAGTGATCGTGAACGAACGCGCTATGAACGCCGCCGGTTACAGTTGCCGTGTAATCGGAAATCAACTTGGGATGCGCCGGGTCGGACGTATCGTAGAAAGCGATTCCATTCTTTCTATTCGACGCGCTTTCGCGTGAGATCACGAGAATCTTGCCGTCGGGTGTGGTCATGATGTCGTTAACGAGACGCGCATCGACCTTCACCGTGTCCGTCAGTTTCGGATGAGCGGGATCGGAAATGTCATACACGAGGAAGCGATCGTAAATCGTCGAGTAGTAAGCATAGTTGCCGATAATCCACTGTTCCGCGCCCTGAAACTCTTTGAACGGCACGCGGCCGACGACTTCAACTTCACGTTCGAGGTTGCGTGGCGTGACGACGATCGAAGCGTTCGCGGAGATGTTTCCGCTCGTTGCGGTGACGATGTAAGTCCCGGGCTGTTCGGCGACAAATCCGCCATCCGGATCGATAGTCGCTCCGCTGCCGCTTGTGGACCATCGCGGTGTGAAGTCGTTGTTTGGATCTCCTTTCGCGGTGAAGTGGACCACGTCACCCGTGCGTGCAGATTTCGCATCTGCTGTCACCGTGAGGCGGCGGAGATTGTTGTTGACGACGGTGATGGTGATAGCGGCGCTTGCTGGTCCTGATGTCGCGGTGATCGTAGCCTTGCCTGGTCCAACCCCAGTTACCACGCCCGCTGCATCCACAATCGCGACTTGCTCATTGTTCGACGTCCAGTTGATGGGCACCCCAGTGCGTGGATCGCCGCTGAAAATGCGTGTGACTGCATCGAGTTGAACGCTGCCGCCGGTGACGAGCGGAGTCTTGAGAGGGACGATGTCGACAGTCTTCACGCTCGGCGCCTTGACCATGAACGTAGTGATGCCGGGCTTGCCTCCAACGATCGCGCCGACAGTAACTTCACCCGTTCCGAATAGCTTCACGTTGCCATCGTCGTCGACTGCGGCGATATCAAACGGGCCGGCGAAATACGTTGACGGCTGTTCGTTCACGACCTTGCCGGATGCGTCGGTCGCAACGACCGTCAGCTTTACGGCTTGACCGACTTCGGCTTCTTTCGCCGAAGCGGTGACCTGAACATTCGCCACGCTTGATGTTGATTGTTGTGCTAGTACGTTAAAGGGAAGCAGCAGTGCGATCGTTATCAGGAGGGGTCGGTATCTCATAATGCGCGAGAGAATAACCCAAACAAGCGCAAAACGGCACAAAAATCGAGGAAATCCTTTTGTGCTTTCCGTGCTTTTTTGTGCCTCCGATTCTTGAGTGGTGTCTTACTTTGGATTCTCTGTGCAACCTCTGTGTTCTCTGTGACTCTGTGGTCGTAAAACTCGAGATACAACAGTCACAGAGTCACAGAGAACACAGAGGTTGCACAGAGAAGAAGTTCAAACTAAGACACCACCATCAGTTAATTCTATTTAAGA
>DASSEB010000179.1:0-4956 GCA_035696765.1 Pyrinomonadaceae bacterium
ATTCGATCGTTTACTGCAACTCTTTAGTTCTAAGCACGCAACAAGGGGGATTCCATGGAAACACAGAAGAATATTAAAGAGCCGAAATCAACTGCGTCGGGAGCTTCAAAATCGGCCGGCGGTAGGAAACAGCCTGGCGCCGCGGCAGCAGCGGCGGCGAGTCCGGCACCGACTGAAGACGCAGCTCAGGGCGCTGCAACCGCGAGCGCGGGTGCGGCTGGCGAGAAGAGTGGAGGACAAGATCTCCTTCAACAAGCTAAACAAACAACCGGCGAAATCGTGAACCAGGTGCAACAACGCGCCGGCTCACAGATAGCACAGCAAAAGGAGAGTGCGGCCTCCGACCTAACCACCGTGGTTAATGCCGTTCGACGTTTTGGCGAGAGTCTCGCCGGCGAAGCCAACGGACCCATCGCGCGTTACGCCGCACAATACGGCGACAAAGCCGCGAACAATCTCGAACGTTTAACTACCTACATCCGTGAGCAGGATCCAAAACAACTACTCGACGACGTGCAGAATTTTGGACGACGCCGGCCGGCATGGCTGCTTGGTGGAGCGTTCATCCTTGGATTTGCGGGTGCGCGTCTGATCAGGAGTTCAATGGAGGCCGCGTCTCAACACGAGTACCGTTCGCCGAACGTTCCTGCGCCAAGACCGGTAACGCCGCCAAAGGTTTCTTCGCCCACACCAAGGCCCGGTCTTTAACGTCCGTTAGCGAAAGAGGAGGTATTGCTTATGCAACGGATGAATGAGAACCGCTCGATGGATAACAAGCCGCTCGGCGACCTGTTCAGCGATCTCGCGACCGAGATGAGTAACCTGGTCAGGCAGGAAGTGGCTTTGGCAAAAGTCGAGGTTTCGCAGAAAGCGAAGTACGTCGGCAGAAACGTTGGCTATCTCGTGGTCGGAGGGGCCGTCGCGTATGCCGCGCTGCTCGCGATTATCGCTGCCATCATCATGCTGTTGGATAAAGTCCTGCCCAACTGGGGCGCCGCCTTGCTGGTTGGCGTTTTAGTCGCGGGCATCGGCTGGTTGTTGATTGGCAAAGCACTGTCTGCGCTGCAACAAGCTGACATGACTCCGCGAGAAACCGTTGAGACTTTGAAGGAGGACGCAACATGGATGAAGCAACAAATAAAATGAGCACCGCGGATTGGGATGATGACGATCGAATCGCGTCTGGGTCCTCTGACGATTACACTGATAACACCGAACAAATTAGAGCGGAGATCGAAGATACCCGCGCGGAGATGAGTCAGACGATCAACGAGATTCAGGAAAGGCTCAGTCCGGAACACCTGATGGGCCAGGTCAAAGAGACAGTTCGTGAAGCGACAATAGGAAAGGTTGAAAGAGTTATGGACAAGGTAGGGGAGACGATTGGCGGAGTTGCCGAACCGGCACGTGAAGCAATGGATCGTGCGGGGACTGCAATCAAGGAAACAGGACGAACGGTCGGTAACAGCATTTGGAGGAACCCGATTCCGGTGGCACTGATCGGTCTGGGTGTCGGAATGCTCGCGATGCGAAGGTATCGTGGCGGCAACGGCTATGACTACGAAACGCCGCGTACGACTCCACGGTACAGACGGCCAAACACACTGGGCCAGAGGGATTACCCGACCACCGGCGCGTTGGATACCGGCACTTCTGATACGAGCACTCTAAATCGCGTCAAAGAAAGCGCGAGTGATTTAGCTACTCGCTCGACGACGGCTCTGAGTGATCTCGGCACAAAAGCGAAGGACAGCGTCTCGACAATCGGCACGCGCTTTGGCGAATTGCTGCGCGAGAATCCGCTCGCTGTCGGCGCCGTTGCAGTTGCGGCGGGAACAGCAGTTGGACTAGCGCTGCCCTCGACGAGATTCGAAACCGAGTACATCGGTGAAGCGAGTGAGCGGTTGGTGGATAAAGCTGAAGACGTAGCCCGCGGCGCGTTGGATAAAGTGCAAAGCGCGGCGCAGCAGATGACGGCCGAGGCACAACCCGGAACTTAATAACCGCCACAAAAAGGCACAGAAGCACAGAGGCACAATCAGCAAAAGCTTTTTGTGCTTTTTGTGCTTCTTTGGGGTCTCACTCAACGTAATTCGGATCGCTGCGATGAAGAGCGCTGCTGTAGAGATACGAATTAAGCCGATCGCCGTTCGCGTAGCGCGCGCCTTTCACATCGTATGACATCACCACATTGATCCGATCAGCGTCTCCATGGACCTCACGCACACTGTGCAAACAACGATCGCCGCGCATCACTAACAACCGCCCCGTCCTGGGCCGCACCAGAATCTGTCTTCCAAAAACTCGCCGGCACATCGGGTTCTCAAATACGCGGTCCACTTCGCGTTGTAAGTACATCAGATTCAAACGGTGACTCGGATAACACTCCGTCTCGCCGCCACTCGTTTCGTTCAAATACAAAATCGCAGTGACGGCATTTCGATCGTAGTGATAACGATAAGAACCACCCGGCTGCGTGATGTTGATGTTGCAAGCAACCTGCTTGTCGGCGAGCGGCTCGAGCGACTCTCCAAACATGTTTCGAACATAAGCAGTTGCCTGCTTATGCAAGTTTTGAATCTCCGGCAGATGATCTGAGATCTGGTGGCCGTCGATTACTGAATAACACAATGGCCGCCGGCCTGATGGACGCGAAATGATCGGCAAAGGAAATATTTCGCGAAAAGAGTTGATTGCAGCAAGCGCTTGCGCCACGACAGTCGCGTGTATGAACTCCTCCTGTAGCAACAAATCATCCGAGACTCGCATCGGCACACAACCTAAAACCGAGAGCCACGTGAATCCGTTCGCTGCCGTACGAAGTCCGCGGATTGTCAGACGTTGATCATACTTTGACGACAGAAAAGCGAGAGAATTCGAGGAAAACAGGAGCATGAAATTAAAATTCGCATTAGCATCATTGTTCCTGCTCGCTTCAACGGGTTGCATCGTGGTCGGAGGTTATAGCAGCGAACGAGGCTGGTTTGTATGGCCCGGCACATTTGTGCTGCTCATCGTCGCGCTCGTTTTGTTTTTGCTCTTCAGACGCCGCCGTTGAGCAGTGGAGCTTTCCTCCTTTGCGCGAGAAGCATAATTATTTCCCCTTCATCGGTTTGGAAATGCGTTGTCTCACGCATTTCTTGCTATCATCTGCCTATCTCACGTTGGTAACCGCCTAACCGTTCTCATATTGCACTCTGACGGTTGACCAGCGACTTGGTCATGCCGAATAACAGTTCAGACAACCTCGACGGTCAAGAGGTGAATGCGCAGCCCTTTACAGCGTTGTTGGCCTTTCTGTGTCCCGAAGATCCAAATGAAGCAATTAATCACTACTTGCGTCTACATCAAAAACTGGCAGATTACTTCCGGTTCAAAGGAATGTCCGATCCACTCGCTGATGCGGACGAGGCCCTTGAACGCGCCGGCAAAAAGATTTTGGAGAGCGTCCCGATTCCTGACATCGACCGGTTTTGCCTCGGCATCGCGAGAAATATTGTGTTGGAAAACTTGCGAAAACGAAGAAAACAGCAATCAGTATTCTTTGAGTTTTTAGAACGTACTAAGACAGACGGTAGTGACGTCGATAAGATCACCAATCTGATGAAGCCCTGTTTTGAGAAGCTGGACTCGGACGATCGTGAACTCTTGAAGTCATACTGCAACATACCATCAGGAAAGTCTCGCGCTGATCATCGCCGCGAGTTAGCTGATTCCCGGGGTTGGTCGATGGCAGCATTGAGAATACGTATAATGCGCCTCCGCCGGGATCTCGACGATTGTGTTAAGGCTCTAACCAAAAATCTGTAGCGTGGTTTTTAACTGTTACTATTTGCGAATCCGCGCATATTAAAATAGGAGAACGGCAATCCGGCCTGCGTACGGCGATTCGAAATAAGAACTCAGGAGTTTATGACTGACGAACGCATTACAGCTTATCTTCTCCAGGAACTGCCGGAAGGCGCGGCTGAACAGTTCGAGGAGCAATGCTTTGCGCAGCCTGAATGGCCGGCGGGCGAGCTGGAGTCAGCCGAAAATGATCTGATTGAGGCGTATGTTCGCAAAGAACTCAGCCCTGAACGGCAACAGCGTTTTGAAAAATACTATTTGACAACCACAGCGCGTGAAGACCGCGTGTTACTGGCCAGATCATTCATGCGCGTCGCATGCTCGGCCGATCCGCCGAAGCCGAACTGGCTCGAACGATTGCGCAATCTCTGGAATGCCAGGCCTCTCATTCTTAAGTACGCCTCCGTCGGTATGGTCGTCCTGATGTTAGGTGTGGGCTTGTTGATATGGTCCAGAATGCCCCACTCCGCACCAAAAACATTTGCCAACTTAAACCTCACTGCTGTCTCAGAAGATCGTTCTCAGGGCGTCTCAACTGCTCGACAAAAAATCAAGCTGCCGCTCGGCGCCGACGCCTTAAGAGTCTCATTGACGCTACCCGAACCTACTCCCAAAGGTGCGAGCTATAGTGTTCAGTGGAAAAACAGTAAAGGTTCATCGAAGACTTTGGAAATAGAATCGCAGGACGCGAGCTCCGTCAATGTTGTTATACCTGCTGACGAGCTGGTTCCAGGACGTTATGCGCTGAAGCTGTTGCGGAAAAATCAGGATGGAACGGAAGACCGCGTCAACGGGAATTACTTCTTCGACGTCGAGTGAAAACTTTAACCGCGCATACACGGATCTGTGTAAATCGATTTACACCGATCTGTGTAATCCGCGGTACCAGTAAGCCGCTCCGAGCAGTAGAAGCAGTAACAATGTCGCGGCAACTATGAGGACCGAGTGCCTGCGCCAGCCTGGCGACGAATTCACCACGTAACGGTACTCGCCCTGCAAAGTAAATCCGGCCCAGTAATGCGGCGCGCTCCACTCGGGTTTTTGCCGGATAGCATTCTGAGCGGCACGCAAAGCTTCCGCGGGCGTCTTTCCATTTTTCAACATCTC
>DASSEB010000180.1:0-16060 GCA_035696765.1 Pyrinomonadaceae bacterium
TCAGCAGGCCGCGTGCGGCAGCGCCGTTTGTGCGCGGCAACGTGTAATGACCGTGATGCTTGACGACGCCGAGCTCTTCCAAATCGCGCGAGACGCTCGACTGCGTCGCCGGCACGCCCGAGCGCTCGAGCAGCGCACGCAGGTCCTGCTGCGTGCCGATGGGCTTGGCCCTGATCAAACTCAAAATCTTCTGCTGGCGGTCTCGTTTATTCATCGCCTTATGCGGCTCACTTGCATAAACAGTGCATAGATGCATAAACTACCACGCTAGTTGGTTCGCGGTCAAACTAGTTCGAGAGGTATTTATGGGTGAGTCGAGGAAGCTGTGGGGTGGAAGATTTAAGGGCGAGTCAGATCCCGCTTTTGCGGATTTCAACAACTCGTTTCGTTTCGATCGCAGGCTGTTCGAAGCAGACGTCGTTGCGAGCATCGCGTACGCGCAGGCGTTGGAAGATGCCGGCGTTGTGAGCGCCGATGATGGCAGTCAGCTTCGCAGCGCGCTCAACACGATCCTCGAGCAGGGCCGCGCTGATGAAGTTTATTTCAATGACTCCGCCGCGGAAGACGTGCACTCGTTTGTCGAAGCCCGGTTGACTGAATTGACGGGTGACCTGGGTCGGCGTTTGCACACCGGCCGCAGCCGTAACGATCAAGTGGCCACTGACCTTCGACTGTGGATGCGATCCGCCATCGACGACCTGACGGTTACTCTTCGAGATGCGCAGACTGCTGTGCTCGATTTCGCAGAAGCGCACCGCGAGCTTGCGATCCCCGGCTACACACACCTGCAACGCGCGCAACCGGTGTTGCTTGCGCACTGGTGTCTCGCTTACTTCGAAATGCTGGCGCGCGATCGCGAACGTCTCACTGAAGCGCGACGCCGCGTGAACGTCCTCCCACTCGGTTCGGCAGCACTCGCAGGCACGTCGTACCCGATCGATCGCGAGGCGCTTGCGACTTTGCTGAATTTCGAAGGCGTATCTCGCAACAGTCTCGACGCGGTCAGCGATCGTGATTTTTGCGTCGAGTTCCTGGGCGCGTGTTCGCTGATCATGGTCCACCTGTCGCGGCTGGCTGAAGACATCATTCTCTACGCCACCAGTGAGTTTGGATTTTTCGAGTTGGGCGATGCGATTGCGACAGGATCGAGCTTGATGCCGCAGAAGAAGAACCCCGATTCGATGGAGCTGGTACGCGGAAAAGCGGGGCGCGTGTTTGGCGACTTGCTCGCGCTGCTCACGACGTTGAAGGGACTGCCGCTCGCTTACAACAAAGACATGCAGGAAGACAAGGAAGCGGTGTTTGATGCTTTCGACACGGTAAGCTCGTCGCTGAACGTCACGGCGACTGTGTTGCGCAATATCAGCGTCAATAAAGAGCGAGCGCTTTCCGCTGCGTCCGGTGGATACATGAACGCGACAGAGCTCGCCGATTATCTCGTGCGAAAGGGCGTGCCGTTCAGAGATGCGCATGACATCGCCGGCAAGATCGTGATGCGGGCGATCGAACTCGGGAAAGAGATTGAGCAGGTAAATCTTGATGAGCTGCGGAACTTTTCAAAGTTGATTGAGGGAGATATTTACGAGGTGTTATCGCTGGAGCGGACGTTGAGTTCGAAGTCGCAGATTGGTGGTACAGCACGCGAGGTTGTCAAAGCTGCGTTACTCGCAGCACGTAAAAGCATTTTGTAGGGGGCCCTCCAGAATGATTCGCCACAAAGAAGCACAAAGGCACAAAATCAACGAAATCCCCTACAAGGCTCGTCGTCTCTTTGTCGGGCTTGGAGAGGGACTTGGTGAAGGTTGCGCCTCCTGCGGCTGGATCGTCGTCTCGTAAATAAACCTCGCGTCCTGCAACTTCAACACGACCGCAGGCTTCACTGCATTACGATCGGCGTCCATGCTGATCAATCCGGTCACCCCCGGAAAGTTCTTCGTCTGCGCCAGTGCTTCGCGCAACTTCTCGCCGTTGGTTGTTCCCGCTCGCGTAATCGCATCGACCAGCAGTTGCGTGGCGTCGTAGGCAAGCGCAGCATGCGCGTCGGGCAGCAAGTTGCCGTAACGCTGCTTGTATCTTTCGACAAACGTTTGAATCGCAGGCGAGGGATGGTCAACTGAGTAATGCGTTGAAATATACGATCCGTTCAAAGCGTCGCCGCCGAGTTGCCAGAGCTCCGGCGCGTCCCATCCATCGCCGCCAAGCAAAGGCTGCGTTAGTCCGATCATGCGCGCCTGTTTTGCGATCGTCGTGACGTCGCCGTAATAACCCGGAATGTAGATCACATCCGGTTCAGCGGCGCGAATCGTACTCAACTGCCCTTTGAAATCCTCGTCGCCCTGCGTGTACGAAGTTTTACTGACGATACGGCCGCCGAACTTGGCGAAGCTGAGCTCGAAGTAGTCGCTCAGCCCGCGACCGTACGGTGAATTGAAGTCGAAAATGATCGCCGCCTTCTGGGCCTTGAGCGTCGTCGCGGCAAACCTGGCCATCACTTCGCCCTGAAACGAATCGACGAAGCACGCGCGGAAAATGTAATTGCCTGTTTGCGTCACGGCCGGATCCGTAGACGAGGGTGAAATAAAAGGGATGTGAGACGACTGTGCTTTCGGAGCAGCGGCGCGGCTGTTACCCGATGTGCCGCCGGCGATGATCGCGATCACCTTGTCTTGATCGATGAGTTTGGCAGTGAGCCGCGCTGCTTCCTCCGGGCTACCGTGATCGTCCTGAATGACGACGTCGATCTGTCGCCCTTTGATTCCGCCCGCCTGGTTTACCTCATTGGCGACCATGAGCACGCCATTGATCCCGGATTGTCCGAAGTTGTAGTTTGGACCACTCAGATCTCCGAAGTAGCCGATCTTGATAGTACTGCGGTCGACCTGATCTTTTTCCGCTGACTGTCGTGTACAGGAGAACGCGAGCGCCATCAGGACGATGGCTACGGGCAGAAATACTTTTGCTTTACTCACCGAGGTAGGCTTCTTTGATTCGCGGATCGTTGGCCAGGTCCTTCGACGGACCTTCCATAACTATTCTTCCGGTTTCGAGTACGTATGCGCGATCGGAATGGCCCAGGGCCGCGTGTGCGTTTTGTTCGACCAGAAGGATCGTTGTGCCCTTGCTTTTAATCTCATCAATTGCTTCGAAGATGGTGTGGACCACGAGCGGCGCCAGGCCCAGCGACGGCTCGTCGAGCAGTAACAATCGCGGACCGGACATCAACGCGCGGCCCATCGCCAGCATCTGTTGCTCGCCGCCGGAGAGTGTTCCGGCTTTTTGCGATTCGCGTTCGCGCAGGCGCGGAAACATTTTGAAGGCTCGTTCCATATCGGCGGCGATCTCAGTTTTGTTCTTTTTGAGATACGCGCCCATCTGGAGATTTTCGCGGACGGAGAGATTGGCAAACACACCGCGGCCTTCGGGTGACATCGAGATTCCGCGCGCGACGAGCTTGTGCGTCGCTTTCGCACTAATGTCTTCACCTTCAAAAATGACTTTGCCTTGTCGTGGCTGGAGGAGACCGGTGATGGTTCGCAGCGTAGTGGTTTTACCTGCTCCGTTCGCTCCGATGAGCGTTACAACTTCGCCTTTTTCGACGTGCATCGAGACGCCTGTTAAGGCTTCGATGGCGCCGTAGTTTACCGAAACGTTTTCGAGTGTGAGCATCGTTAATATTTAGCCACGCATTACACGGATTACCTAAATGAATCCGTGTAATCCGTGGCTAAACTAATCTCCTAAATACGCTTCAATCACCTTTGGGTCATTCTTGATCACTTCCGGGACCCCGAGCGCAATGGATTTTCCGTAGTCCACTACCTGGATTCTTTCGCAGACACCCATCACGACTTTCATGTTGTGCTCGACGAGCAGGATCGTCAGTCCGAAGCGATCGCGGATCTGCTTGATCAACTGCATCAGGTCTTCCTGTTCAGCGGGGTTCATGCCCGCCGCCGGCTCGTCCAGCAACAGCAGCGTTGGCCTGGTGGCGAGCGCGCGGACGATCTCCAACCGCCGCTGCGAACCGTACGGCAAGCTCGTCCCGCCTTCGTTTGCGAATTTTGCGAGTCCGAAAATGTCGAGCAGCTCCATGGCAAACGCTCGATGCTCGCGTTCGTCTCTCTCAAAGCGGGGCAGTCGCAACACCGCATCGAGGAGCGTCTGCTTGGCGTGTCGATGACAAGCTGTCATGACATTTTCCAGCACCGACATGCTCGGGAACAGTCTAATGTTCTGAAACGTTCGCGAGATTCCGCGCCGTGAAATCTCGTACGGCTTCAACCCGTCGATTCTTTCACCCTGGAAGTAGAGTTCGCCTGAAGTCGGTTCGTAAACGCCGGTGAGCAGATTGAAGATCGTCGTCTTACCGGCGCCGTTCGGACCGATCAAGCCGTAGATTTCTCCGTTGCGCACGTGCATGTCGAGTTCGTTGACGGCGACGAGACCGCCGAAACGAATCGTGCACTTAGAGGTGCGTAAAGGATGATCGCCGTTTGCTGTTTTCACTTCCGCCATGCTCTTCACCTGTGTTCGATCTCTTTCGGCTGCTCGAGCGCGGGAGCACCTTGCTGCGCGATAGGCACGCCTTTTTCGCCGATTGGTTTGTCACCTTCCGGACGGCGCTGAGCGCGTTTCAGCCACGACAGTCCAAACTCTTTCGCGCCCATTACTCCCTGCGGCCGCGTCAACATGATCAAAATGAGGAGGGCTGAATAGATAACCAGCCGGTAGCTGTAAAGATCACCGGGAAGTTTGCGCAGCAGTTCGGGCAGGATTGTGATCACGATCGCGCCGAGCACTGCGCCCGTTATCGATCCCATTCCGCCCAGCACGATCATGATGATGATTTCTATCGACCGGATGAACTGAAAATCGTTCGTATGCAGAAACTGCCGGAAGTGGCCGAACAGCGCCCCCGCAATGCCGGCGAACGCTGAGCTAATCACGAACGACAGCACTTTGTAGCGCGTCGTGTTTATGCCCATTGCCTCTGACGCCAGCTCGTCTTCACGGATCGAGATCAGGGCGCGACCTATGTCGGAGTTGACGATGTTGTAGACGACCACGATCGTGATGACTGCAAAGCCGCCGATCCAGATAAAGTTTGCATACTGCGGAATGATGAGACGGCCGTCCCACGGTGGAACTCGACCGCGAAAGCCGGTGGCGCCGCCGACTCGATCGATGTTCAGGATGATGATGCGGATGATCTCGGCGAAACCGAGTGTGACGATCGCCAGGTAGTCACCACGCAATCGCAGACTCGGAATGCCAACCACGAGTCCGGCCAGCGCGGCGACCAATGCGCCGACAATAATCACTCCGAGAAAGACGATCGACTGCGCGAGAGTCGCACCAACCAACGAAGTCAACCATTGCTCGACACCCGCAGAATAGTAAACGGTCATGAAGACGGACGAGTACGCGCCCACCGCCATGAACCCGGCGTGTCCGATCGAGAACTGCCCGGTGAATCCGGTTATCAGGTTCAGCGAGACCGCGAGAATAACACTGATGCCCGTAAGGTTGATGATCTCGGCGTAGTAATAAGGAAGCCCAAATCCGAATAGACCTTCTCGGCCCATCCATGCGTTCATGCCGACGAGCAGAAAAACGACAATTACGAGGCCTAGTATGCGTTTGACGAAGGTTGGCATCCGGTGGAAACGATCAGACTTTCTCCTGAACGGTGGAACCGAGTAGACCTGAGGGGCGAACTAAAAGAACGAGAATCAGGATCGCGAAAGCTACGGCGTCACGATAGGTGGACGCGATCCCGATATTCTGTCCGTATCCAACGACGAATGTTTCTGCCGCGCCGATGAGCAAGCCGCCCAGAACGGCGCCCGGTATGTTTCCGATACCGCCAAGCACCGCCGCCACAAACGCTTTTAGTCCGGTCAGAATACCCATCAAGGGGTCGATGTTCGGATTGTACTGGGCAGTCAGAACGCCGCCCGCGGCTGCGAGCGCCGACCCAATCGCAAACGTCAAGCTGATGATCGCATCGGTGTTGATGCCCATCAGTTTGGCTGAGTTTAGATTAAACGAAACGGCGCGCATGGCCGTGCCGACCTTGGTTTTGTAAACGATCCACTGCAACAGCACCATCAATGCGACCGAAACGAGAAAGATGACGATCTGAGCCTTGGAAATCGCTGCATTACCAAAGAGCCTGTAAGGCAGTTGACTTTGCGAACCGAGGAAATCGGGAAAGGCGCGCGGCGCCGCGCCGATTTGCGCGACGAACAGATTTTCAATCAACAGCGAAACGCCGATCGCCATAATCAGCGTTGTCATGCGCGAATACTTCCGCACCGGCCGGTAAGCAAATCTCTCGATAACCATTCCGACCAGCGCCGCGATAATCATCGACGCTAACAGAACCAGAGCTAGTGAAAGGAACGACGGTGCAGCAGCAAGGCCTAAACTCAGCGCAATGAAATATCCGGCGAAGGCGCCTACCATGTAGACATCGCCGTGGGCGAAATTGATCAACCTGAGAATGCCGTAGACCATCGTGTAGCCCAGGGCAATCAAGGCGTAGATCGCACCGATATTAAGCCCGTTAATCAGTTGCTGAACAAAAGTATCCATAGTGGTGAGGCTCGCCTATTTGTTTGTTGCCGGGCTGACTGCTGCTGTCGCAGGAGAAGCTGCAGAAGTCGCAAGGGGCGCCGAGCCTTCGGGAGAGATCGTGGTCTCGTAGACGAATTTCAAATTCTGGAGTTTCAAAACAACGGCGGGCTTAACTGCGTTGCGGTCCTTGTCGATACTGATTTGACCAGTCACGCCCGGAAAGTTTTTAGTTTGCGCAATCGCATCGCGCAGCTTCACGTTTTCGGTAGAGCCGGCTCGCTTGATAGCGTCGGCGAGCACTTTCATCGAATCGTAGCCCAGCGCCGCGAGAGCGTCCGGCAGGATGTTGTAACGACCCTTGTAGTCCGCAACGAATTTTTGAATTGCAGGAGATGGATCGTCTACCGAGTAATGGTTTGAAATGTAGTTGCCATTCAAAGAAGCGCCGCCCAGCTGCCACAGTTGGGGCGCGTCCCAGCCATCGCCGCCAAGCAATGGGGCCTTGATTCCGAGCTGTGTTTTCTGGTTGGAAATCACGCCCACTTCACCGTAATAGCCCGGCACGTAGATCACATCGGGGTTCGCGGAGCGGATGCCTGTCAACTGGCCACTGAAATCGCGATCGCCCTGGGTGTAGGATTTCTCGGAGACGATCTGGCCGCCCTGGCTCTCAAAACTTCGTTTGAAAAACTGGTAGAGTCCGCGGCTGTAGTCGGAATTGAAGTCGTAAAGGATTGCGGCGCGTTTCGCTTTCAAGTTGTTGGCGGCAAACTTCGCCATCACTTCGCCCTGAAATGGATCGATAAAGCAGACGCGGAAAATGTAATCGCCGACCTGTGTCACAGCCGGATTGGTTGACGACGGCGAAATCATCGGCACTTTTGCTTCCTGCGCTTTGGGAGCAGCGGCGAGGCTGTTTGACGATGCTACTTCGCCAAGCAGTGCCATCACTTTGTCCTGGTTGATGAGCTTCGTGACGACGGTCGCCGCTTTGTTCGGTTCGCCCTGATCGTCTTCGGTAATGATCTGAATTGTCCGCCCATCAATACCGCCGGCCTTGTTGATCTCGTCGGCAGCCATCTCGACGCCGTTTTTCGTTGACTGACCAAAACTCGACGTGCGGCCGGAGAGATCGCCGTAGTAACCAACCACAATGGGGCCGTTGCCGCCTCCGTTTGTGACATCTCCACGACGTTCACAGGCAAAGCTGATGAATAGAGTGGTAATCAACAAAAGCGCTAGTAGAGTGCGTTTCATTTAGACCTCACAAACGGCGAATTAGATTTGACGAGCGGATCTGGCTAATCAGCGAATTATAGCTATTTCGAGGCACCTGTCGAGTGCGGAGGCCCCACTGTGTGTGAATCTGTGAATGAATGACTGTAAGATGGGACGCCGTGAATAGCCCCAAAACCCGCGTCGCGCCCGAGTTGGGCGACATGAGCAGTGAAGACTTCCGCCGCTTCGGCCATGAGCTGGTCGACTGGATCGCCGATTACTTCGAAAACATCGATGAACGCCCGGTACTCTCCGCCATCGAGCCCGGTGATTTAAAGGCGCAATTGCCCTCCGCGCCGCCACTTCACGGCGAGCCGATGGAAAACATTATCGACGACGTCGATCGCCTGATCGTGCCGGCGTTGACTCACTGGTGTCACCCATCGTTCTTCGCCTACTTTGCCACTTCAACCTCCGCGCCCGGAATCTTCGGCGAATTGTTGACCGCCGCGTTCGACAACAAGGCGATGCTTTGGCGCACTTCGCCTGCTTCAACGGAACTCGAAGAGGTGGTGCTCGACTGGCTGCGCCAGATGATGGGACTCGATCCGGGCATGCTCGGAATTATCTACGACACGGCGTCGGTCTCCAGTCTGCATGCGATCGCCGCGGCGCGCGAAGGTGTTGAGCAACGGATTCGCGAAGAGGGAATGAGCGGGCGTCCGGATCTTCCCCTCCTGCGTGTTTACGTTTCCGAGCACTCACACTCGTCGATTGAAAAAGCGGTAATCACGCTCGGGTTGGGCCAACGTGGCCTGCGCAAGATTCCGACTGATAGCGAATTTCGGATGGACGTGCGCGCACTCGCCGCAGCTATCGAGGACGACAAGCGCAATGGTTATCTACCGTTCTGCGTTGTCGCGACGGTAGGAACTACTTCGACGTCGAGCATCGATCCCGTGCCTGAGATCGTTCCGGTATGTGAAGAGCACGCGATGTGGCTGCACGTCGATGCGGCTTACGCAGGTTCGGCGGCGATCGTGCCGGAGTTCAGAAACATCCTGGCGGGCTGCGAGCGCGCTGACTCGCTCGTCACGAATCCTCACAAGTGGCTTTTCACGCCGTTCGATCTTTCCGTGCTCTACTGCCGGCAGATGGATTTGCTCAAGCGCGCTTTTTCGTTAGTGCCGGAATACCTGCGTACGCCGGAACAGGAGAAAGTCCGCAGCGGATCGGATTACGGCATTCAGCTCGGGCGGCGTTTTCGCGCGCTGAAGTTGTGGATGGTGATGCGTTACTTCGGCCACGAAGGTTTGGCTGCGCGAATACGCGAGCACTGCCGGCTCGCGCGATTGTTTGCGTCGTGGATCGAGGAGTCGCCGGATTGGGAAGTGCTGGCGCCGGTTCCGCTCGCGCTCGTCTGTTTTCGTGCGTGTCCGAAGGGCGAAGACGAGCTCGACACGTTGAACGAAGCGATCATGCACGGCGTCAATGCGAGTGGCCGCGCGCTGCTTTCACACACACGACTCAACGACAAACTTACACTGCGGTTGTCGATCGGAAACATTCGCACGACTGAAACGCACGTACGACAAGTCTGGGAACTGCTGAAGGAACAGTTAGCCACAAATAGGCAGTTAAGGCACAAAAACAATTAAAAGTTATGTTGCGGCTTCAATTTTTGGAGGACTCATGATTCGAATTTCCATTCTCGCGGCGATCTTCTTTACTGGCTGTTTACTTGCGACTGCACAAACGCCAAAGACCTTCACGAAGGACAATCTTTCCTTCGACTATCCCGAAGGTTGGACGGTGGAGGACGCGAGCACCGGCGACGCGCAGCAGTTCAGCGTGGGAAAGCCGAATAGCGACGTGCAGATCAGGATCTTTGTTCACAAAGGCCGTATCTCGCAGGAGAAGTTGGCAGACGCGAAGAAGGCTTTCATCGATCCCTACATCGCCGCGACGGTGAAGCAGTTTGTGACGATGGGAGCGAAGCCGGAACAATCGCCGGACACTTCGGAAATCGGCGGCGTCAAAGCTGATGGCGTGAGCATCAACGCTTCGTTGGGCGGCGAAGCCGGCGCGGCCAAGATTTACTGGGCGTTAGTAGGCCAGCGCGTGGCCGTGTTGACCATCTTCGGACCCGACAAGCAGACGAAACAACTCGCGCCCGCCTGGGACATGATCCGCACGAGCCTGAAAGTCATGGATGCCAAAGCCACGCCCGCCGCTTCTCCGAAACCTTCCCCGTAAACAAGGGTCGCCGCAAAGACAGAAATAAGAACTGAAACCTCATTCGTCATTTGTGCATCTTGTGCCTCTTTGTGGCTGACTCACATTTGGCGTTAATATGCGATCCAAGTTGAAAACGGATTTTGAACAAGTAAAAAGAGTACTGCGTCGTTGTTTGAGACTGCTTTGTCCCGCATGTGGCGAATCGAAGATCGTCACCTCTCCGTTTCATATCCGCCATCACTGCCCACACTGCATGTCGCTTTTCAAGCGTGAAGACGGCTTTTTCGTGGGCGCAATCCTGGCAAACGTCGTCACGACGGAACTGGTTATCCTGTTCGTTTGTTTCTTCTGTCTGCTTATTCTCGGGGCCGACTATAGCAGCGTACTTGTTGTGCTTTTTGTGATGGCGCTCGTTTTTCCGGTGGCTTTTTACCATCACAGTTGGAGTTTGTGGCTGGGTTTTGACTTCATCGTCGAGTCGCTGCCGAAGTACAAAGGCCCGATCCGCGAACGATAGTTCGCGGATTTGTGATATCTGAGTTATACTCCCGTCAGCCCGCCCGCCGCTTTTTTAGGCGCTTAGGTCCAGACAAGACTTAAATGAGTGCTTGGAAGCGTTGAAGTGCTTCTCGCACTAACTGGCGCGGCCCGTTTTTATAATCGTCTATTGGACGGTTTAGATTAACTCGTTGCAGCCACCGCTGATCGAACAGGTTCGAGCACAAAGTATGCTCCCTGTTCCAGGATCTCTGGCCCATTCGCCCGGCGGCTAGTCAGGTTTTCTGTTGAAAGAAAGATATTTCGGTCGTGTTGTGGACATCGCTCCGCAGACGACTAAAGCTGCGCGCCATACCCGGCGCCACAACACATCATCCACATTCGGCCAGTCGAGAATTGTTTTCACCGCAATTCCTTCCCGGCCCAATTCCACATCACCCCAACATTTTAGAGAAGGCTCGTAATGGCAAAACAACTAATCGTTAGCGTCAACGGACGCGAGAAGAAGATTGCGATCATTGAAGACGACAAGGTCGCTGAGTTCTACATCGAACGCGGAGAACAACATCAGGGAATCGTCGGCAACATCTACAAGGGACGCGTCATGCGCGTCTTGCCCGGAATGCAGTCTGCTTTCGTCGACATCGGACTCGAGCGCGATGCGTTCCTCTACGTTTCTGACTTCTTCGATGAAGAGGAAGAGTTTGAAAGAATCGTAATCGACAAGTCGAAGAAGGGCACGCCGGACGCGGAACACGCTGCCGCCGAAGAGCTCGCTCAACAACGCGTCGAACGCGAACAACAGATCGAGGCGGTCCAGGAACGAGTCGAGCCGCTGCTGGAGGAACCCGAGCCTGTCGCGGCCACTGAAGAAGTTTCGGAGTCGCAGGAGAGTGCGCGTCGTCGCGGTCGTCGCGGGCGGCGTCGCGGACGCTGGGACAAATCGGACGAGACCGCACCGGCCACGCAGCCGCCAGCGCCGCGATTCGAGGTACCCGATACACCGTTTGTCGCCGGCGATCCTTCAATCGAGCGAATTGTCGACGAGGAAGAGACTGCTGCGAGCGGTGAGATGTTCAAGGACGCGCGACTTCAGGAACGCCTCTTCGATCAGATTCACGCGATCGAATTCAACATGCAGGAAGACGAGTTCCGCAGCGCTGAAGTAGGCTCACTGCTCTCGGCCGGATTTGGCAGCGAGTCGTTCCAACGAATTGACGACACGGAGAGCGATGTTGAACCGATCCGCGAAGAACGGCCGCCGCGTGAGGCCCACGTCTCGAGTTTCGTCGACGATGTTGAGTCCGAGACAATGCGCAGCGTCAGCTTTGAGCGTGTCAGCGACGACGAGGAAGAAGTCGCCGCGCCTGAAGTCCTCGTAGAAAAACCGGCGAGCAAACGCGCGCGCAAAGCGCCTGCGGCCGCTAAGAAACGTGCTGCTAAAGCTCCGAGTAAGACGAGCGCGTCCAAGAAGAAGGCGAGCAAGAAGTCTTCAAAGAAGCGCGCCGCCGCGAACACTGATGAGGCTGACGCTTCAGAATCGATGCCGGCATACGCTGACTCCGAAGCGCGTATGGTTGAAGGTCAATCGCGTGGTGAGTTTGCCACGCGCCGTGGCGGACGTAGACGACGCCGTCCGGGAAAGAACAAGCCGGGCGCAACCGCAGAGCCTAACGGCGCCAATCAAGCAGCCAACCAATCCGATGGCCAGGATGATGAGGTCGAGCAAGTGCAGTTTGCGGAACCGGAAGAGGTTGTGGTGCCGCCGCCCCCTGCCGCTGAACCGAATCCACGCCCACGCCAGCGCGATCAGCGTGGTCAACGCGATCAGCGCGGCTATCGTAACCAGAGTCGCCGCGAGCGGCACCAGCCCGCGATCACGGATCTGTTGAGTGAGGGCCAGGAAATACTGGTCCAGATCGCGAAAGAACCAATCGCCAAAAAAGGCGCGCGTATCACGTCTCACATCGCATTGCCCGGACGCTTTTTGGTCTACATGCCCACCGTGGAACACGTCGGCGTGTCGCGAAAGATCGAGTCAGATACGGAACGCCATCGCCTGCGGAAGTTAATTCAGGCTATCCGTGCTGAGGAAGACATTCCGTCGGGTGGATTTATCGTGCGTACTGCCGGTGTCGGCATCAGCGATAAAGATCTTCGTGAAGACGTTCGCTACCTCGTTCGTACCTGGCTCGACATCAGGGGCTCGGCCGAGAAATCGAAAGCGCCATCGTTGGTCCATCGCGATCTGGATCTCGTCCAGCGACTACTGCGAGATCAGTTGTCGGAGGACTTTGAATCGATTCGCGTCGATTCAGAGGAGGAGTATCAGGCGATCGTCGAGTTTATCAACCGCATTCAGCCTCGCCTCGTGAAGCGCGTCAAGCTCTACACGAAAGAGCAGCCAATTCTCGAAGCTTATGGAGTGCAGACGGAGATCGATAAGGCCATCAAGCCGCGTGTGTGGCTGAAGTCCGGCGGGTATCTCGTCATCAATCAGACCGAAGCGCTGGTGGCGATCGACGTCAACACCGGTAAGTTCGTCGGGCGCGGCAGCGGCCGTCTCGAAGATACGATCACCCGCACAAACCTGGAAGCTGTTGATGAGATCGTCCGGCAGATTCGCCTGCGCGATCTCGGCGGCATCATCGTGCTCGACTTGATCGACATGGAAGAGCGTCGCAATCGCCAGCGTGTTATGCAGGCGCTGCAGGAGGCTTTGCGCAACGACAAGTCGCCGACGAAGGTGCTTTCGTTCAACGACTTTGGCCTCGTGATCATGACGCGCAAACGCGTGAAGCAATCGCTGGAGAGGACGCTGTGTTCGCCCTGCCAGTATTGCCAGGGCGCCGGTCTCATCAAGTCGCCGCAGACGATCTGTTACGAGCTGCTGGAGGAAGCGCGGCGTCTGGCGAAAGGGCTTAATGGCGACAAAGACAACAAGCAAGTGACGCTGCGGATTAATCCGGATGTGGCGAAGGCGCTACGGTCGAGCGAACGGGATGTGATGGTGGAGATTGAAGACTATCTCGGGCCGATCGACATCACGAGCGATCCCGGAATTCACCAGGAGCAGTTTGATTTCGCGGTCACTTAAACCACGGATAAAACGGATCTTTCCATGTCCCTGTTTACGTGTTTGTAGAGGATGTCGCGTTGCTGGGGGATGAAGCCGGCTTCGCGGATCAGGAATTGAAGCATCTTCTCGTCGGCCTCATTGTTAGCGCCGGCCGCGGACACGACATTCTCCTCGATCATGATCGAGCCCATGTCGTTTGCCCCGAAACGAAGCGCGACCTGTCCGAGTCGCAGGCCCTGTGTCAGCCACGACGACTGGAAGTTCTCGATGTTGTCGAGAAACAGGCGCGAGACTGCAAGCATCTTCAGGTAATCGACCCCAGTCGGCTCGTCTTTGATCCTGCGACCCAGCGCGGTGTTTTCACGTTGAAAGGTCCATGGGATGAACGCGGTGAAGCCGCCGGTTTCGTCCTGTAGATCTCGAATGCGCTGCAAATGCCTTACGCGGTGTTCGATCTTATCTCCGATACCAAACATCATCGTCGCCGTCGATCTCAGCCCGACGCGATGCACCGCGCGCATCACGTCCAACCACTCATCTGTCGTGCACTTCGTCGCAACGCGTTTGCGAACTTCGTCGTCGAGAATCTCGGCGCCTCCGCCCGGCAGGCTGTAAAGTCCCGCTGCTTTCAGACGCGCCATGATCGTCTCGTAATCGAGTTTTGAGATCAGGTGGATATTGTGGATCTCGGGCGGCGAAAAACAGTGCAACTGAAATCCCGGATACTTCTCGCGTAAAGAACGCAGCAAATCTTCGTACCACTCGATGCCGAAATCGGGATGCAGACCGCCTTGCATTAAGACGCCAGTGCCGCCGAGTGCGATCGTCTCGTCGATCTTTTCGCAGATCTCTTCGAAGGTGCGGACGTAAGTGTCGGGTGCACCCGGGCGGCGGTAGAACGCGCAGAACGTGCAGACGACGTTGCAGACGTTCGTGTAGTTGATGTTGCGATCGATGATGTAGGTGACGATGTTGTCGGGATGACGCCGGGCGCGTATCTCGTCAGCGGCGACGCCCATCCGCGCGATGTCGTGCGACTCGAGCAGGAGCGTGCATTCTTCGCTCGTCATGCGTTCGCCCGCCAGCACGCGATCGAGAATCGGTTGAATGTTCATATCGGACTCTAGAGATTAGCAGAAACGTCAAATAAATCTTAGCGGCTTCACGCGTTCGATCAATCCGTGCTTGAACGCCAGTTCAAAATAGAGCCGCAAGCCCTTCTCCATCGACTCGTCTACATTGAAAACGATGTTCCGGGTCAGGTAGTTTCTCAGTTCCTCGACGCTCATCGGAATTTTGTCCTGGTAATCGCGCACAATCTCTTCAATGTGCGCGACGCCCTCGTCACGCGCGCCCGCAAAGTCGACGAGACGCGCGCGTTCGATCACTTCATCCCGCACCATCCACATCGCAAAAACGAAACCCAGCCCGGTGTGCTCTCGCCACAAGCTCGCCATGTCCCAAACGTTCAGCCCCTGCCTGCGAAACGTCATCCCCGGATCGCCGATAATCAACGCCGCATCGTTCTGCTCGAGCATCTGTTCGAGGTTGGGCGCGCGCGTGGTCCACTCGGGCTCGTGCTGCAAAAACTCTCGAAAAATCACTTTCACGAGCGTTGCCGAAGTGCGCGACGACTCATCCAGAGCGACGCTGCGGATCTCCTCGAGTCGTTTATTTTTAGACACGAGCACAACACTCAGCACTTCCTGCTGCGAACCGACACAAACATCCGGCACCAGGTAGCCACACGGAATGCGCTCGTATTCAATCACCGGCACGAGGGCGCCTTCGACTGCCGCATCGGCAAGCAGTTCCGCACAACGCGCCGGCACCGCTTCGACGAAATCGATGCGGCCGCGATGTGGTCCGTGTAGAAAACTCCAAATCAAAGGCGCGGAGTTCAAGTAGCTCGAAGCGGCAAGTCGAAAGGGCCTGTTCATGTGGTTTCCAGTATACTATCGCCGATGCCGATCTACGACGTGACGGTTCCTCTTTCCAACGAGTTACCAACCTGGCCCGGCGATCCCGAAGTTCAGATTCGCGACTGGCAAAGTTTGTCAAACGGAGACGGCGCGAATGTTTCCACCCTGAACTTTGGCGCGCACACCGGAACGCATGTCGATGCGCCGGCGCATTTCATCGAAGGCGCCGCGAAAGTCGAAACACTGGCGCTCGACGTTTTGATTGGCGAAGCTGAGGTCGTCGAAGTTCCTAAAGAGTGTCGCGCCATCGACGAAGAGTTTGTTTCGGTTCACTGCGCTCCGGGAACGACCCGAGTGCTTTTCAAAACACGCAACTCCGCGTTCTGGAACGAATCGAAATCCGAGTTTCGCACCGACTTTACTTATCTTGATCTCAATGGGGCGAACAGACTGGTCCAGCAGGGAACAAAACTGATCGGCATCGACTACTTGTCGATCGAGAAGTTTGGCGAACACGATCACGAAA
>DASSEB010000181.1:0-7437 GCA_035696765.1 Pyrinomonadaceae bacterium
GTTTCCGCAACTGCTTCAGGGCTATCGCCAAAGCCTCTTCCGAGATCGGCGCTGACAGGCAGGTTGGTGGCTGAGGCCATCTGCGCCAGATGCGTCAGCGTCTCTTCCTGTGGGACGTCGTTGTCCCGCTGTCCGACAGAAAAAGCGTAGCCGGCGCTGGTTGTCGCGAGCGCTTCAAAACCGAGATGGGCCAGGATTCGAGCACTTCCGATGTCCCACGGGTTCGGAATGATGAATGCGGTACTGCGTTCATGGAGCGCACGAAAAGTTTTTCCTTTTTCATCCTGAGTCACGTTAGCACCTCGAGCAAAAGTTTCAGAGAGTATATACCTGTCGGATTAATACTGCCGATCGAATGGGGCAATAATACTCATTCGCTCCTGTTTAATTGAAAGTTATTGACAGTCTATTCGCTCATGAGTATAGTGCGGTTCACGTTTACCTCGATCACTTGATCGATCCGACACATCCTCCCAGACGATCAGAGAATTACTTCCCTCCCTTCTCATGTCGCCGTCGGCTAGTACGATTTTTCAAACGGATTCAACCCTGAGTCGAATTTGGATCTCAGGAGGAGGAGGCGTTTATGAAGATTCTGAAGCGACGCGTGCTCTTGTTGTGTATAGGTGCCATTCTAACCCTCGGCCTTTCCCATGCGGTCGCGCAGAGCTGTGCAGATATAGAGGCGGGCGGTAATGTATACGGAGACTTTGACTGCAGACTAACAAGTTCCTGCGCCGGCTACTGTTATTACAGTTGTTCGTGCAGTAATCTCTTATATGGCTATTCGTGTAAGAACGTACTGCAGGAGTCGGGCTTTGAGTTGGTTTCGGCGCCCCAGTGCTAGACAGGTCGAAGAGCGGAATAAGTCAGTCGTTTGTCACGCTCGATAACTCTTGTTGAGGAGTTGTTAAAGGAGCAAAAAATGATCAGAGGCGTTCCTGCGATCGTCTTTTTGTACGTGTGTGTTGGCTTCGTTTTATTTTTGCCGCCCGCAATGGCAGTGTCATCCGTCGCAGTACAAACCGGGAACGGCGGTGGATTCAAGGTACGCGAACCAAACCTGTATGCCCCCAATCTTTACGCCGACAATCTCGGTTTCATTGCTACGCTCGAGAAACTCCCCGGGGCAACAAAGAAGCGGAGCTCGTGGGAGCTTTCATACCAGCTTTTTTTTATTCCTGAAGATAAGTACTACGAGGCGATTCGACGTTTACCAAGGGGCGGTTCTAACCCGCCAGCCGAATACTTTGAAGGCAGAATACTGCTCGCCGAAGGTCATAAAAAGAAAACGAGTTTAGGCACGCTGCAGGAGCGAACGATTACGTTAGCCGGAGTGGCGTTCAAGCAAAAGGTTCCGGATGCTCAGCGGACGAAATTTGCTGTTTTGATGACAAGCTACTCAGTGAAGATCTTCGACGCCGAGTTGAATACCACTGTTTATCAATCGGGAATCTTTTTGACCAACCCGTATGAGTCGCACCCTCAGGATCAAGACCAAGCTATCGCTCGCAAGACGCTCTACTTGAATTTTGGTGTTAACCCGAACGGGACGCTCAACTACTCCCAATTAGCTCGGAAAATTAGCGACTAGCTGGTAATGAATGTCGGATCATGTCAAAGCGATGGATCTCGATCGCAGGCGTCATATTCTTTCTGCTCGCGGTATTCTGTGCCGGCTTCGTCTTTTTTTACAGCCGGGTTCAGCGCTCACCACCGGCAGCACCGGATGCGTCCAAGTCGCTTATCAACAAGCCGTTTCCGCATGCCCAGCTATTGGATATCTACGGCTCAAAGGTGGACGAAAAGGTCCTCAGACGAGGAAGAGTAATCCTTGTTTTCGTTACGCCTGAGTGCGATGCTTGCCTGGCGGAGAGCAAATTTCTTCAAACACTCTTAACTAGACGAAGCGACATTTCTTTCTATGGACTCATTCCGTTCGGAAGACCTCCCGCGTCTCCAAACGCGCTCGAGAAGACGTTTCCTTTTCGAGTTTTTTACGACGAAGGCAATTCGTTTGTGTACACCATGGGAATAAACCAGGTTCCCGTCAAAGTGTTTCTGGAAGATGGAATTATTAAGAAGGGTTGGATTGGAGCAGCTCTAACAGATCAGGCGAAGACGTCATTTGTAGAATGGCTTGATGCTCTCCCGTAAGCTTTTCACATGATTTTCCGTATAAACATTTTCAACTGTTTCGCCGTTCCGATTGCGCTTATTTGCTTTAGCCCACTGCGCGCCCAAATGCCGGAAACTAAGCCACCGGCCCAAACCGGCCAACGCGAGTTGTTAACGAGAGTGATTGAGGTGCTCAACTCGACCGCCGAGGAGGCGAAGAAATGGGACGACCTGGGAATTGCAGCTCGAACTCAAGCGCAGATCGCCGATCTTCTCTGGGAATGGAACCGCGAGAACGCAACCAACTATTTAAAGGCGGCATGGGCAGCGACGAGCAAAGTCGAGGAGCCAAAGCGTGATCGCTCGTCTTTCGTGAATCCGTCTTTGCGCAATGCACTCAGACGTGATGTGTTGCTGGTCGCGAGGAAACGGGCACCCGAGTTGGCGGCGATATGGCTCGAGGAGATGGTCGAAGAGAGCAAGTCCGCAGAGAAAAAGGAACGCGGCACGTTCGACGATAGAAGCGCGCGCAGTGCTGTGCTGCTCCAGATGGCGAATGAAGTCGTCGCCAATGATCCCCAGGTCGCGGCGGAATTACTTATTGAAAGCTTGCGCGATGGTATCTCGTTTAATTTCCAGACCACGCTCATTCGGATTCAACAGAAAGATGCCGCGCTGGCAGAGACTGTTTTTCGAGCTGCGCTCGCGCGCTTGAGAACGTCGGGCATGAGCGATCCAAACGAACTTCTGACACTTGACTCCTACCTGTTCACGCCGGGCCGCGTGTTTGCCGCCAACACCTCGGACAACAGCAATCAAGTTCAGTTGGCTCTAGGTGGTGCGGGCGTGTCGACGCCTGCGGGACGTCAAAACACCGAGCTGGCGCGGGAGTTTCTTGAGCTCGCGTCGGATTTGTTGCTAAGCGCACCCTTGCCCGATGGCGGTAATGCTCAAAACACTGCGCGCTCGCTAGTAAGCGTTATTGGCATGCTGTTAAGAGAGGTCACACAGCAGTTGCCGGATAAGGCCGCTTTGCTCCGCGCGCGCGCGCAGCAACTTGATGCTGAAGCTCGGTTCTCAACCACGCCACCTCCGCGCAGGCCAGACATCCCTGAAGTACGACCCGGAGAAAGTAAGGCAAGCTTCGCCGAACGCAGAGTGGATCTGCTCGAAGAAACGGCAGCAAAAGGCCGCGATGTGCTGACGCGCGACATCGGTTATGCGACGGCGGCCGTGGCCACTACAGTCGAGCGTTACGAACGTGGTCTACAGTTGGTCGGCAAAATTGACGATAAGAACCTGCGCGAGGGAGTGCGGAACTGGCTCATCTATCGCGCGGTACTGCACTTTATCGCCGCCGGCAATCTCGACGAAGCTCGTAGACTGAATTCGAAGAACGACGATGCGGCCCAACGAGCGATTTGCTTCGTAGCCGGCGCGCAACGGCTGGTTAAGAATAAAGACACAGTTCGCGCCGGTGAGTGGCTGCGCGAGGCCGGAGCAATAGTCAGGAGAAGCGAGCCGAATGACCATCTGACACGTATCGCGCTTGGCATCGTTTCAACCTACGGCAAGTTGGACACTCAGGCAGGGCTTGATTGGTTCGTCTACGCCATAAAGTTAATGCGCACCACCCCGCCGGCATCTCTAAACGTCGATCAGGCGCCCGCACTCAAACGCATCAGCGGTATCACGCCAATCACCGACGTCGCGAGCAACACCACGGGCTTCAGTTTGCAGTCCGCCGCCGCCGTCTTCCCACCCGATCAATTAGAGCAACTCCTCTACGTCCTCAACGACATAACACCTCCAGAAGCACGTGGGATGGCACTTGTTATCGTCTGTTCAAACTTCCTCAAATCAGTACCGAACGCGACTGCTCAGTGAGCACGCCAGCTCGCGTCTCAACACACTACCGCCACAAGAAGCACAAAATGCGCAAACATTCAGCGAAACTCTTTGTGCTTTTTGTGCTTACTTGTATCCAAATACTTTTGAGGAGCATTAATTATGAATAACGTGAAAGCCTATTCGGCCACGAGCGCGACGTCACCGCTTGCGGCCACGACAATTCCACGCCGCGATCCGGGCGAATACGACGTGCAGATCGAGATTCTTTTCTGCGGCATCTGCCACTCCGACCTTCACTCGGCTCGTAATGAGTGGGCCGGCACTGTGTACCCGATCGTACCGGGCCACGAAATCGTCGGCCGTATTACAAACGTCGGCTCCGGAGTTACTAAATTCAAAACCGGCGAGCTTGCTGCGGTCGGTTGCATGGTCGACTCTGACGGTACCTGCGCCCATTGCAAAGAGGGGCTCGAGCAGTATTGCCCAAACGTGATCCTCACGTACAACTCCGAAGATAAGCACCTCGGAGGCGTCACCTTTGGCGGCTACTCCGACAACATCGTAGTCGACGAACGTTTCGTGTTGCGAGTTCCATCCAAACTCGATCTCGCTGGGACTGCGCCGCTCCTGTGCGCGGGAATTACAACCTACTCGCCGTTACGCCACTGGGGCGTCACTAAAGGTCAGAAAGTCGGCGTCGTAGGTGTGGGCGGACTGGGCCACATGGGCGTGAAGTTTGCGCATGCGTTCGGAGCACATGTCGTCGCGTTCACCACTTCACCCAGCAAGAAGGAAGACGCGTTGCGGCTCGGCGCCGACGAAGTCGTAGTTTCACGTAACGACGACGAAATGCAGAAACACGCCGGCAGCTTCGACTTTATTCTCGACACCGTCTCTGCCGATCACGATATCAATGCGTATCTCAACCTGCTCGCGCGCGACGGCACCGTGACGCTTGTCGGTGCGCCTCCGACGCCTCTCTCGGTTATGGCGTTCTCGCTCATTCCGGGACGTAAGAGTCTGTCCGGATCCACCATCGGCGGGATCCCAGAGACCCAGGAGATGCTGGACTTCTGCGCCGAACATAACATTACTTCGGACGTCGAAGTCATCCCCATTCAGAAGGTCAACGAAGCGTATGAGCGACTGCTAAAATCGGATGTAAAGTACCGCTTCTCCATCGACATGGCTTCGCTGAGAGCTGAGTAATAAAGGAGAGAAATGCAGAAGCGCAAACTCGGAAACCTGGAAGTCTCGGCGCTCGGGCTCGGCTGCATGGGAATGAGCTCCGGTTATGGGCCACCCAAAGACAAGCAGCAGATGATCTCGCTGATTCGAACCGCCGTCGACCGCGGCATAACGTTAGTCGACACGGCTGAAGTGTATGGACCATTCACCAACGAAGAGCTGGTGGGCGAAGCGCTTGGTCCGGTGCGCGATCGAGTGGTGATCGCCACCAAATTCGGTTTCAAGATTGGTCCAAAGGGTGAGCAGTTTGGCGTGGATAGCCGGCCTGAGCACATCAAGGAGGTGGCCGAGGCTTCGCTCAAGCGACTCAATACCGGTGTGATCGATCTGTTCTACCAGCATCGCGTTGATCCTGACGTGCCTATCGAAGATGTGGCGGGGGCCGTGAAAGAGTTAATTAACGAAGGTAAGGTCAGGCACTTCGGACTGTCTGAGCCGGGAGTCCAAACGATTCGTCGCGCACACGCAGTGCAGCCAGTCAGCGCCATTCAGAACGAATATTCGTTGTGGTGGAGAAAGCCCGAAGAAGAAGTGTTAACGGTGTGCGAGGAACTCGGCATCGGCTTTGTTCCGTTCAGTCCTCTTGGTAGAGGCTTTCTCACCGGAAAGATCGACGAGAACACGACGTTCGACAGTTCCGACTTCCGCAACATCGTGCCACGCTTCACGCCGGAGGCACGAAAAGCGAACCAGACATTGGTCGATCTGCTGCGCACGATCGCAGAACGGAAGAACGCGACACCTGCTCAGATAGCGCTGGCATGGCTGCTGGCCCAAAGGCCCTGGATCGTTCCAATTCCAGGGACCACAAAACTGCATCGACTGGAAGAGAACATCG
The DNA here is from genome assembly GCA_035696765.1 of Pyrinomonadaceae bacterium. Lineage (GTDB taxonomy): Bacteria > Acidobacteriota > Blastocatellia > Pyrinomonadales > Pyrinomonadaceae > PSRF01. The sequence goes on from DASSEB010000181.1 coordinate 6,056, forward strand.
GAGCAGTTGCAGTCGAACTTACTTCTGACGATCTTCGTGAGATTGACAACGCTGCATCAAAGATCACAGTGCAAGGCGCCCGTTATCCGGAAGACATGGAGCGAAGAACCGGTCTCTAAGCCACAAAAAGGCACCAAAAGCACAAAAACAGCGGAGTTCATTTTGTGCTTTTTGTGCCTTTTTGTGCCTCACTCCTCCGGCTCGTTTTGGTGCGAGGGGTCGTGTGGTGAAGGCTTCTCGCCCTCAAACTCCTCGCGGCAAGTTTTCCTCGGCCTGACGCCCAGCGTCCACGAGGGTGGATCACTTGCCGGAAAACTGCCCATCACGTTGTAGTCGATTTCGGCCTCGCTCATTTGCTCGCCGTCCTGACACGCTTCCATTTGCTCGTTCTCCTGCTTTGCCATGCGGTAATGCTAGCAGACCAACGGCCGCAAATCAGCCGGCGGCTGCGACATCCTAAAAATTTTGTGGCCCTGAATACCTAAAAAGTTCGCGTTATCAAGTGAATTGCGATGTGAAACCTGCCTGGAGCAGGAAAACAAAAGGAGTCCCTCCCATGAAAATTAACGCGAAATACGTCGTATTCACCGTGATTGCGATCATGAGCACCTACGTGCTCTATCACAACGAACGCTTTCTAATCGATTCATCACACCCCGCCTGGCAACACTACGAATCGTTTAAGTGGTGGCTGCTGCCACACGGTGTGTTCGGCGCCATCGTGCTTCTCTTTGCGCCTTTGCAGTTTTCCGACCGGCTGCGCCAGCGATTTACAAAAGCCCATCGTGTGATGGGCCGCCTCTATGTGGTTGGAGCTTTGGGACTCGCGCCACTCGGTGCATACATCCAGTATTACCAGGAACGCATGGGCGCGCCGCGCTCGTTCACGGTGCTGGGAGTAGTTGATGCTGCGATGCTCATGGGCACGACGCTGCTCGCTTTCCTGTTTGCATTCAAGCGCAAGATCGCACTGCATCGACAGTGGGCCACTCGCAGTTACGCAGTCGCACTCGTATTCATTATGGGACGATTTGTTATGGGTGTGACGGGCTGGGAAACCCTGGGCGTAGAGATTGTGCAGGCAATCATTTGGTCGTGCCTGGCACTATCAATGGTGTTCGCGGATGTCGCGATCCATTGGAAGGAGATCCGTTCAGCGTTGACTGTCCCCGTAAAAGCTCCGGTGACGAGCAAACAGAGCGTCCCAGGCAACGCCATCCGCGCAACCTAGCGCGGGCCGCGAGGTGCCCGGCGACAGGGTCAACAACTGCTGAAAATTTCTCATCGGGAGCGGCAGTTGACGAATCGTGTCCTCCTCGATTGTGCGGCCGACCTGAGAAGTTTCCTGTTGCACGAGTGGAGCGTCGGCTTTGATAGTTACC
>DASSEB010000182.1:0-2580 GCA_035696765.1 Pyrinomonadaceae bacterium
AGCCCGCAGACGCGCTTGTAATCGATATCGCTATGGTCCGTCACGATGATCACACAATCCGCCCCGCGCAGCTCGTCATCCGTCAACCCGACTGACGACAACGGCTCCCCATTCGCCTCCGTGTGCGCATCGTCAAACCGCACTTCCCCAACAAACGGATCGTGATAACTCACGTTCGCGCCCTTCGCCCGCAGCCGATCGATGATCGACAACGCCGGACTCTCGCGCACGTCGTCCACGTCTCGCTTGTAAGCAACGCCGAGCAGCAGCACATTCGAACCTTTCATCGCCTTGCGTTCGTCGTTTAGCCCATCTGCAACAAGCTGGACCACGTGCTCCGGCATGCGCGAGTTGACTTCCTCCGCAAGACTGATGAAGCGCGAATCAAAACCGTGCTGCCGCGCTTTCCACGACAGGTAATGAGGATCGAGCGGGATACAGTGACCGCCGATACCCGGCCCGGGATAGAACGCCATGAAACCAAACGGCTTCGTCGCGGCCGCTCGTATCACTTCCCAGGTATCGATGTTGAGCGCGTAACAAAGCCGCGCCATCTCGTTCGCCATACCGATGTTCACTGCGCGGAAAGTGTTCTCCAAAAGCTTCGCCGCTTCCGCGACACGTGCCGAGCTGACCGCGTGAACGTCCTTCACGATCTGCGAATACAAATGCGCGGCGACGACTGTCGAATCGGGCGTGACGCCACCGACAACCTTCGGAATGTTGTGCGTCATAAACTGCGGATTGCCCGGATCGACGCGTTCAGGTGAGAACCCGAGCAGAAAATCCTCGTCGAGCTTCAGTCCCGTTTCCTCAAACATCGGGAGCAACACTTCGTCCGTCGTGCCCGGATAAGTCGTGGACTCGAGAATGATCAGATGCCCGCGCCGCAATCGTTTTGTGATCTGTTCAGCGGCGGCAAGGATGTATGAAACGTCCGGTTCTTTGGTTTTGCGTAACGGCGTCGGAACGCAAATGATGATTGCGTCACACTCCCTCAGATGATCGAAATCAGTCGTCGCACGTAGTCGCTTTGCATCGCCCACTTCTTTCAATCTCTGCGACGGCACGTCGCCGATGTACGAAGTGCCCTCGTTGATCTTCTGCGCCTTGGCCTCGTCGACTTCAAATCCCGTGCTTTGAAAACCTTTGCTCGCAAACTCGACGAGCAACGGCAGGCCGACATATCCCAGACCGATGACGCCGATGTGGGCTTTTTTGTTTGTTATCAGGTTGATGAGTTCGTTCTTCATGATGTGTCAATTCCAGAACAGAAACACAGATTATCACACTTGAAGTCGGATCTAATCCGTGTCCATCCGTGAAATCTGTGGCACTATATCCGCTCGTTGAAAATGAGCAAAGAAGCCCCCAAACTCGTCCGTGGCCTGAGCCTGCTTGACGCCACGATGATTGTAGTTGGATCGATGATCGGCTCGGGGATCTTCATCACCTCGGCGGAATCATCGCGTTTGGTCGGATCACCCGGCTGGCTCCTGGTTGCCTGGGCGCTCGCGGGAGTGCTCACCATCACGGGCGCGCTTTGTTGCGCGGAGCTCGCGGCGATGTGGCCGCGCGCGGGCGGCCAATACGTATTTTTAAGAGAAGCTTATGGCCCATCGATCGGCTTCCTGTTTGGCTGGGGCCTGTTTCTGATCATTCAAACGGGGACCATCGCCGCGGTCGCTGTCGCTTTCGCCAACTTCACCGGCGTACTCACAGATTGGATCTCGGCAGACCGCTATCTCATCTCGCCGCTCGTCCTCGTAAAGCCGTTCACGATCAACCAACTCTCCTTCAACGGTTATGCGCTGAGTCTATCGACCCAGCAGCTTCTCGCTGCCGGCATGATCCTGTTTCTCACGTTCGTCAACACTCGCGGGCTGCAAACAGGAAAGCTCATTCAGAACACGTTCACTTTTACCAAGACCGCCGCGTTACTCGGATTGATTCTGATCGGACTGGTGCTCGGTTGGAATCACGGCAGCGCTGCCTACACTTCGTCATGGTGGCGACCGTGGGAGAACGGTTGGACACCTTCGGCGTCGCAGGTTTGGTTTGAGCCTGCGGGCCAGGGCCTGCTCGTGCTCGCACTCTTGATGTTGCTCGGCAGGGCGATGGTTGGACCACTCTTCGCGCAATCGGCGTGGAACAACGTGACGTTCACCGCGGGCGAAGTGCGGGATCCGGGTAAGAACTTGCCGCGCGCCCTGTTGTTGGGTTGCGGTTTGGTAGTGACACTTTATCTGCTTGCAAACCTCGCTTATGTCGTGACCCTGCCGCTTTCAGGAATTCAGAACGCGCCGCAAAATCGTGTTGCGACGGCGGTGATGCAGGCGGTGCTTGGTCCAAGCGGTACGATCATCATGGCGCTCGCGATCATGGTCTCGACGTTCGGCTGTAACAATGGCTTGATACTGGCCGGCGCGCGCGTCTACTACGCGATGGCGAGAGATGGGCTGTTCTTCAAACGAGTTGACACGGTTAACAGGCATCACGTGCCGGAGGTGGCGTTGATTGCGCAGGGATTGTGGGCAGCGTTTCTGGTGCTGCCGCGGACGGTGACGATCAATCGAGCGG
>DASSEB010000183.1:0-5762 GCA_035696765.1 Pyrinomonadaceae bacterium
CGTTCAAAAAGCGTAAGCGGTAGCGCCGCTGCTCGACTCTTTGGAACGGCCAGGTGTTGCCGTTCACCATCATCACGTTGCCAAAGAACTCCGGATTCCAGATGGGAGAAAGATCTGTATCGGGAATGAATGGTCCACTGAACCCGTCGAACAATTCACGCGTGTTCGGATAGAAGAGCGATCCATCAGCATTAAAGGATCGATCTTGAATAGCGATCGGAATCTCGTAATAGGTTTTGTTTGAGGGAAACTTGTCGTTCTCATGGGGAGCAGGTCCCGGCAATACGGCCTGTGTGCCGGATCGACTGTCCAGGACGGCGTCGTCGCCGTCGGGACCACCACGGATGATGTAGAAGCCGGCTGGTCCGGCGTACACATTCAGGCGAGTCATGCCGAGAGCGTGGTCGTGGTACCAAACAGTCGAGGCACGGTTTTCATTCGGGTACTGGAAAACAGCGAATCCCGGACCCCAGGTTGCTCCAAAACGTGTCGCAGCCTTGCCCTTAAAGAAGTTGTACCAGGTGCCTTCAGCGGCGAAACCGCTCGGGATGTCAGTGGCAGCCGGAAGATACCAGGCTTCCGCGTAGCCATCTGATTCATCACCGACGCCAACTGCGCCGTGAACGTGAGTTACGATCGGCACTGGACCAAGGTACGGACCAGGTGTGCTGGTGAAGGTTGGCCGAGTGTCCCGGCGCGAGGTGCCACCAGCCGGGTTGGCCCAGTGCAGCGTTTGATCGACTGGCAGCAAGTGCGGCAAGAACTCGTTGTTTGCCTTCTTGAGATCATTGATCCACTTCACGCGCACCGGTGTATTCCACTTCGCCTCGATAGTCAGCGACGGAGCGTTGTGTAGCAGTAGGCCCCGCTTGCTCTCAGACGAAACAGCACCGTAGCCCCAGACTGTCGTGGCCGGCAAACCAGCAGGAAGAATCTGCTGCTCAAACTGCTTCATGGAGATCTCGTAGTAGTCAACATTCTTACCACCACGAACGACGATCCTTCCCGCCTTTGGCATCACCGGCGGAATAAGCAATGGTGTTTGAAACTTAGGAATCAGATTAGGATCCAAGGTCCCACCGGGAATTTGTGCGAGTGTCTTGAGAATCCCGAATTTACTGAGTGCATACCAGGTGAGTGCTGTGCCTCCAGTGTATTTCAAAAACGTTCGCCGGGTAATCATGATTCTCAACCTCGCACTTCTTCCATTTTCACGAAATGGATTCTTCGCTCTTCGTTCGTCGTTATCCCTCGTCAAAGCACGTGAAACAAACTCGTTTTAGAGCCTCGTAACCCAAGAATTTGACTTCAGGAGAAATGTATTCAGGCCTCACAGGCTCCTGCTCCAGTAGGGCCGTGCTGAGATACTTCTTGTTGTCATCCGGAAATACAGTAGCGACCACAGCAGAAACGCCGAGTTCTTCTTGCACTATTAGCGCGCCAATGAGATTTGCTCCCGAAGAGATGCCAACTCCCAGGCCAAGATCTGCAGCAAGCTTCTGGGCCATAAGGATCGCGTCACCATCCGACACACTGACGACTGAATCAAGCTCTTCGAGTTTGAGTATCGAAGGAATGAATTCGTCGGAAACGCCCTGGATGCGATGCTGGCCAACTTTAAACCCGCTCGAAAGTGTCGGTGATTCGGCGGGCTCGAGCGGATGGAGTTTAATGGCCGGGTTGTGGCGCCGCAGAAATTTGCCGGCCCCCATGATCGTTCCACCTGTGCCAACACCGGCGATGAACGCATCGGGCTTAATGGAGTGTGAGTTTAGTTGCCACCAGATTTCGGCTCCGGTGGTGAGTTCATGCGCTTCAATATTAGCCAGATTGTCGAATTGGGAGGGCAGGAAAACAGCGCGCTCAGCTCGCGCAAACTCCTCCGTCAACCGAATGCTTCCCAGAAAGCCACCCTCCTCACGAGTAACCGAAACGATTCTCGCGCCGAAGCTGCGAATCAAAGCGACGCGTTCCTTACTCATCCAATCGGGTATGAATATTACGACTGGATGGCCCAGGGCTCGGCCGATGGCTGCAAATGAAATTCCGGTGTTGCCGCTGGTAGCCTCGACGATCGTATCTCCAGGATGTATCCGTCCCTCTTCATAAGCCTTCTTCAGAATATGAAAAGCCATTCGATCCTTAATGCTGCCGGTCATATTCAAGTGCTCGGCCTTGGCGTATATGACGCGTTCCCGTCCTCTGAACGAAAATCGGATGGCCAGGAGCGGCGTGTTACCGATCATATGCCTCAATTGCCTGATGCGACTGGAAGGCTGTGAGGGGGTTCGTTGCGGCAAAGAAGTTACGTGTTCGATCGCTATAGACATGTAATTTCAATTACCTTTACGACGTGCAAACTGGTGCTGGCGCTCGACGAGTTTCTGACACGTAAGGCATAGAGAAGCTGCCGGATCTGCCATCAGGCGACCGACGGAGATTTGCTCACCGCAATCGACGCATTTCCCGTAAGTCCCATCCAACAACCGATCCTGCGCGTCGGTAATCTCCCGCAGCCGCGCTTCCAGTTGCGCCCGATGGCGCCACTCAATGTCCCCGGTGTTTGCAGTCGACTCTTCGCCTTCTCGCAAACCGAGGATCTCGCTCTGACACAATGAGCCTTCTCTAAGTAGGTCAAGAGAAACTTCTTCTTTTAGAGTTCGCAGCGAATTCCAAATCTCGCAGCCGCTGCCGATGAAAGGTGAATGGGCGAGTGGTTCTTCACTTCTCAGTAAAGCGGTCTTTTCCATATTCTTAACCTCAAGAGTTATGAATCCAAAATCTATGCCCTGGCGCATCCGCAAGATTCATTCCTAACTGGAATCAGCCAAAGACTCCGCGACTCGTACAATTTGCAGTGATTTCCTGCGAGCTTTCACGCGTGACCTGGTGAACTTTCCGCAGTTATCTGATGGGTCTGTGCGTTTTTAGGGAATTCAACTTCTGATACTGCAGGTGAAGTAGAAGCTAACTCTCTCACTCCCAACCTCCTACTTGATTTTCCCAAGAGGGTTCCCAGTCGACAGTTGCAAAATTACGCAAATGTAGAACTGAGCGTGCGGAGTTTTGCGCAGTTGAAGTGAAGGCAGTTAGAAAACACTGAGGTCTTCTTGCAGCAAAGAGAGACTCTTGAATGGCCCAAAGCTTGCCATCTCATCGAGCAGTCATGAGCGCCGGAATTGTAAAAACCAGCCACAGCAAAGAGGTCTTCGAACGGCAGGCGCGTATTTGTCAGGCATTCGCTCATCCCGCGCGCTTACAGATTCTCGATTTACTGGGGAGCGGCGAGCAGGGTGTTTCCACATTGCAGGAGGCGCTGGGTATTTCCAAAACGCGGATCTCTCAGCACCTGACGATCTTGAAGTCTTCCGGCGTTCTCGCAACTCGTCGCAACGGCAAACAGGTGCTTTGCTCACTGGCGATTCCTGAAGTGAAACAGGCCTGTGAATTGATCCGCAAAGTGCTTGAGGCGCATATCGCGCAGAGCCATCGTTTGATCGAATAAGCCATCACCGATTTTAGAGACCGCAAGGAGCAATTATGGAAAACAGTTATTACTACACGACTGAAGTTGAGTGGACTGGAGAGCGTCACGGAGATTTGAGTGCGCCCGTGCTGCCGAGCCTGAAAGTTGACGCACCGCCTGAGTTCAAAGGGCATGAAGGTGTCTGGACGCCCGAACATCTCTTTGTGGCCTCAGTCAACTCGTGTTTCATGACCACGTTCCTGGCGATTGCTGAGAATTCGAAACTTGAATTTGTCAGCTTTACTGCCGACGCAAAAGGAAAGCTCGAGAAGCTCGCTGATAAGGGTTTCATGATCACCGAGATTACGTTGCGGCCGAAACTCGTCATCAGGAATGCTCGCGATGCCGAGCGCGCCAGTCGCATTCTGGAAAAGGCCGAGAAGCATTGTCTGATTTCCAATTCAATCAAAACTCAAACTAAGCTTGAAGCGGAGATCAAGTTCGGCGGCCAATGAGACTGCGCGACGCTTGTGCTGATTAGCTCATCAACAGTTCAAAGACTTCGAATGGATGCCTCAGATGGTCCGATTTCGCACGAGTTTTAATATCCGTGTCGGCCATCAACTTAACCCAAGGATCGAGACATACGGAGAGGTTGAATGATCAAGGAGATATCAACGAAACTTCCGCGGCTTTGGCGGGCTTGGTTATTCAATTTCGGTATTCCTGTGTTCTTGAGTGGTATTGCGCTGCTGTTAACTATGCTAATGGATGATGCGCGGATTGAGCCAAAAACACACTTGCTCTTTATCGTAGCTGTAGTCATTAGCTCGTGGTACGGAGGCCTGGTGCCGGGTTTCTTTGCTACTGTGTTGACGAGTGCGGGTAGTGCTTACTTCTACCACCACATCGGCCAATCGCCTTACCCGAATGACCTTTCCAGCGTTATCCATTTTGTCGAGTTCTTCCTTATTGCTTTGCTCATCACTCTGCTTAATTCCGCCCGCCTCAAAGAACAGGCACGAACGAACCAGGCCCGCGCGGAAGCTGAAACTGCTAATCGGTTCAAAGACGAGTTTCTCGCTGCCATCTCGCACGATCTGCGCACCCCATTGACATCAATGCGTGGATGGGCCCACCTCCTGCGCACTCAGGACGTAGACAAGACAACTGCAAAGCACGCGCTCGAAGCCATTGAGCGGGGCGCTGAAGATCAAGAGAAGCTAATAAAGGATTTGCTCGATATTTCCCGGATAGCTGCCGGCAAGGTTCAACTCGAAATCGACCATATCAACTTGGCGGAAATAATCCGCAAGGCCGGCGATTTAGTGAGTCAGTCGGCGAATGCCAAGGGCATCAAGTTGAACATTAATCTAGACGCAACAGAGTGCTCGATCCTGGGTGATGCAGGTCGCTTGCAACAAGTGATCTGGAATCTCCTTTCCAACGCAATAAAATTCACGCCTCAAGGCGGGCGTGTCGAAGTGCGGTTGGCACGAAGCGCAATGGAAGCTGAAATTACTGTGAGCGACACCGGAGTTGGCATTGATCCCAAGTTGCTGCCATACGTTTTCGAGCCTTTTCGTCAGGGAGATGGGAAGCTGTCTCATACGGGTATTGGCCTTGGCCTGGCAATCGTCCGCCATTTCGTAGAGCTACACGGAGGAACTGTTTATGCAGCCAGTGGCGGAGAAGGGTGCGGATCCACCTTCACAGTCAAACTGCCTCTGTCCCGAGAGAGCCGTCCGAAAAACTTTAATCAAACAGTTGGAGCTCGCGATCTGACCTTGCCAGAAACACTAATTAATGCCAAAGCTTCGCACGAAGGGCAGTCATAAAACTCAAGATAAGTGAACGCCCGAGTCATAGATCATTTCCCAATCAGCAGTCTTAATTCAATCCTGGCGCGCGTCTTTGAGAAAAGAACCTAATGTCGTTTGTGCCGACTGGTGTGAAGAATGGGCAACCTGCTAGGTATTGGTGTACGAAGTTTGGCCAGAATTACGCTAACGGTTTGCGCCGCAGTCGACCACGGCCGGGTAACTGGTGGCGTTTGACTATTTCCACTTACTCAGCCCCTCCAGCTCCACGTTCGAAAAAGAGCTTCGTCGGTCCCACCAGATCATAAGCGCGGCGGCTGACGACTAGATACTTATCAGTCCAACGTAGTCTCCGGAAACCCAACAGGTGGAAGATCTGCAGTGGCAGAATCCGCGCGATACGCGTGTTAATAATCAAGAAGTTTTCATTGATTGGATCGCGGCGAACTCCGGGAAGAAGATGGATGTAGTGCCCG
>DASSEB010000184.1:0-11693 GCA_035696765.1 Pyrinomonadaceae bacterium
TATCTCGATCCCACGCATAAAAATCCGATCCCGAGCCGCACGATGAAGGTGCTGGTCGAGGCGCGCGGCTTTCGTTGCCTCGAGATCATGAAGCTTCACGCGGTACCGAGCCCCATCGAAGTAAAGGATCGTTTGTCCAGCGACGTGAACCACTTCCTCTATGGTCCAATGAATTACGCAATCGTCGCTCGGAAGCGGGCCACGGATACGCCATGAGTCGCATCGCTATTCTCAGTCGCGACCTAACCGCGGCAGATGCGGTGAGCAACGACGTCCTGGCAATGCACCGGTTATTGAGTGAGCGCGGTCATGAAGTCAAAGTTTTTGTCGACAGCACGAGCCTGACCGTTCGAGAGATAAGCCCATACAATGAAGCGTTGTCGCACTTAACCAGTCCGGAAGATGTACTGCTCTATCACCACTCGATTGGTTGGGACGCCGGCGTCGAGATTTTCAAGACTGCCCGGTGTCGCAAGATCGTCAAGTATCACAACGTAACTCCATCCTACTTCTTTGAAGGCATTAGCGAGCGCCATCAGCATCTCTGCAGCAGCGGCAAGTCACAGGTCAAAGACGTTGTAGAGTGCGGGCCTGATCTACTGCTCGCGGATTCCGCTTTCAATCAAACAGACCTGACCGCCGCGGGAAGCGACGAGGACAAAACGTTCGTACTTCCGCCGTTCAACCACGCGGAGCAGTTGCAGGCAGGCGTTGCCGATCTCGAAATCCTGGATAGCGATCGCGGCGAGAGTGTGAACTTGCTGGCAGTCGGAGGCCTGCGTCCGAACAAGGGACATGCTGCTCTCATCGAGGCGTTTGCGATCTACGCTCTTCAGTTTAATAGACACGCCCGCTTGTTTCTCGTCGGCGCGGAAACTCAGGCGTTATCAAATTACGGGATGATACTCCGGCAGATAATAAACACGTGGGACATCGATTCTCGTGTTGTGTTCACCGGAACGATCACAAACGAATCGTTGAAAGCCTATTACCTCATTGCCGACGCATTGCTGACGACAAGCGAACACGAAGGGTTCTGCGTGCCGCTGGTCGAAGCGATGGCGATGAAGGTCCCCATCATCGCGTATGGGTCAACGGCGATTCCGGAAACCACACAAGACGCCGGTCTGATTTTGAATCAACGCGATCCATACCTGATGGCCCAATCAATTGATTCCCTGCTCAGCAACGAGACCGCCAAGATCGCCCTCGTGGCCAGGGGCTTTGACCGGTACGAGCAGTGTTTTTCAAACCACGCGATCGAGAAGCAGTTTCTTGACGTGACCACGCGCGCGGGATTTCACTTCTGAGTTCTTATGCCAAGAGTCGGAATTCTAAGTCCAAGTTTAGATACGGCGGATGCACTCAGTAACGATGCACTCGGAATGTACGACGTCTTGAAACGGCGTGGACACGAAGTGCATCTCTTTTGCGAATCCCATTCGCTGTCTCATACTGCAATTTACGACGCCACGCGGATTAAGAGCTTTCTTCGCGCTCCAACTGACATTCTCATCTATCACTACGCGAGAGGATGGGATCACGGTCTGCAACTCCTTCGGGAGCTGCGCTGCCGTCGCGTGATCAAGTATCACAACGTCACACCCGCGAAGTACTTCGCTGGTTTCAACAGTCATGACGAGCAACTGTGCGAAGCGGGGCGCAAACAGCTAGCAGACGTCGTCGCCGCGGAATGCGATCTCTATATGTCGGCTTCTGCATTCAGTATGCGGGAACTGCGCGAGCTTGGCGCCGATCCGGCAACAACGTTTGTCGTGCCGCCGTTTCATCACATCGATCGCCTCACTCAAATCGGCGCCGATCAGCTAACTCTGCAAAGTAATTCTCGCGCGCACGCCAACATCGTCTCCGTGGGCCGCGTGGTGCCTCATAAAGGCTTCCTGCAATTGATCGAAGTCTTCGCCCATTACCATTACGGCTGCAATCGCAAGTCGCGTCTCATCATCGTAGGCAAAGGAGGCGAAGGCCACAGCGCGTATTCGAAACTTTTACACCGTGCAGTCGACAAGCTTCATCTGAGCAGCGCGGTGGTATTTACCGGCGGCGTTTCTGATGCGGTGCTGAAGGCTTACTACCAGATAGCCGATGCGTTTGTGATGGCCAGTGAACACGAAGGTTTCTGTGTGCCCCTCGTGGAAGCAATGTCGATGAAGCTGCCGATCACCGCTTACGCAGCCACCGCGATTCCTGAAACGGTCGGCGATGCGGGAATAGTCTGGAAAGAACGTGATCCTTTGCTGATGGCCGAATCGATCAATCTCTTCTTGAGAGATAGTTCTGTAAGCAGTGCTTTGGGCCAGCGTGGCCGCCGCCGCTACGAAGCACTGTTCAGCAACGAGAAGGTCGAAAGCACCTTTCTCGAGGCGATGGCCACACTCGAATGAACAAAGTCGGCGTCGTCGTACAAAGATGTCATGAAGACATCGTAGGCGGGTCGGAAACTCTTGCCTGGCATTATGCAACCCTCCTGAGCAACGCCTACGAAGTGGATTTACTCACCACCACCGCCGTCGACACCGCAGTATGGGCCAACACGCTGCCGGAAGGACCGGAAATCAAAGAAGGAGTGCGGATCGTCAGGTTTCCGGTAACGATCGGACGCAGTCCGTACTGGGCACAACTGCACCGCAGAATGTTTGAAGCCTTCGCCGCATTCGAGCCCGGCAAGAGCAACGATCTTCCTGACTTTCGCTGGACCATGGCGTTACAGGAAGACTTCATCCGGCACCAGGGACCTTACTCTGCACCGTTGTTTCACTTCATCCGCGAGCACTGGCGTGATTATCGCGCGCTGATTTTCATCACGTATCTTTACCCGACCACCTACTTCGGCCTCCAACAACTTCCCGCGGGCCGCGCTCTCTTCGCGCCGACATTACACGACGAACTGCCCGCCTATCTTCCGGCATACAAATACGCCGCGCGACGCGCGCGCTCTCTTGTCTGGTTGACTGCTGCCGAACAACGTGTCGGACAAAAACTCTGGGGCGACCTGCCGGGAAGAATCGTTGCGATGTCGATTGATACAAAGCTTCGCGAGCCGCAATCGATGCCCGCGCCTTATCTTCTGTACTCTGGCCGCGTCGATCCGAATAAAGGCTGTCGTGAGTTGTTTGAGTACTTCATCACGTTCAAGCAGAACCATCCAGGCAAGCTTCGTTTGATCATCACGGGTGTTGACGACATGCCTGTGCCCGAGCATGAAGACATCGAATTCAGAGGGTTCGTGAGTGCTGAGGAGAAGTTTCGATTGATGGCTGGGGCGATGCTGTTCGTGACTCCGTCACCCTATGAGAGTTTCAGTATCGTCACTCTCGAAGCGATGGCCCAAAACACTCCCGTCCTCGTAAACGGCGCTTCGACAGTCTTGGCGGATCACATAAGCGCAAGCGGCGCCGGTTATGCTTACAGCGACTATGAGAGCTTCGCGCACGGTTTGAATGAATTCGCGTCCAACGAAGAGCTACGTACGAAGCTGGGCAACATGGGACGAGACTACGTCCTCTCGAGATATCAGACCGAGAACGTTCGGCGGTCTCTCATCGATGCAGTTGAGTCTTTAGCCACAGATTTACACGGGTAACACGAATCAGCAGAAAGGAAGACATTTCTGATCCGTGTTTTTCCGTGTAATCTGTGGCTAAGATCTGAATCGCTGCCGGTATTCCAGCGAGGTGATAAAGCCTTCAGTTATCGTTGCGGCGTCGCCGCTGCGGTCCAACGCCTCCACCCACGCTTCCATCCCCGCTGAATCCGGATCACGACGCAGGTAACCAAAATAGTGCAGCACCACCAGGCTGCGGTTACCGAGCCGGCGCACGAGTTCATCACTGTCCACCTGCTCACGCAGCGACTGTTCATTCAACTTGTTCGAGAACGCGAATTCAGCAAGCACTTTCCACTTTGCCGCTTCCGGAGCCTCCGTATTGAGGTAATCGTCGAAGCGACGCATTGCATCCATGAACTCTTCGTAACGCGGCAGTCGCCCAAGCCCGGCTTCGTACATTCGCAGTATGAAAAACCCGCGTTCATGAAACCCGGTAGCGAGAAAGATGTTGAGCGCGACCCGTGCGCGCTCGCACGTCTCATCACTCCTGCCGCAGTTTCTGATTTTTTCTGTCTGCCGCGTGAGCACTTCCGCTTCCGGCTCTTTGCCGGTGAAGTCACGATATACTTGCCGCACAAAAAACTCCGCATCATCGACCGGGCTGGGCGTGCGTAAATCAAATGCTTCTACTTCCGGTTCCATTTCAAGCCGGCAGACTTTTCCAGTGATTCGTTGCGAGTCTATCCATTGCTTGACATTGTTTTCGTAATCAGGATTTTTCACATGATAGATGTTCCAATCGCGAGGAAACTGGCTGCTTGAAGCATTTAACGTCTTAATTCCTGACACGATCGAGATCAGCATGGCGTCGTACTGATACTCGTATACGGCATGCTTCGACTGAGGATTAGGAGCAACGTAAAAGGCCGCACAGTCTTTCGGCAACTTCGCGGCCATTGCTTTCACATACCTCTCCTCGACACTCTTTGAAAAACCCTCGCCATTGACTTTCGGAAGACCGAATTGCTCGAACACACCAAACGCAGCAATTGCGAAAACAGCCATCCTCAACGCCTGCTTCCGCTGCCTCGCGGCAACTTCGAGCGCCTTGTGAAGTCCGTAAGCAAACGCGATCGACATAGGCAAAGTGAGGAAGATGACGTAGCGAGAGACTGCTCGAATGGCGCCTGCGCCCGGGAAGTACTGGTAAACGTAGTACCAGGGAGACTGGCCGGCATATTTAAAAGCGATCAGGTAGAAGAGACTGGTGGCGAGGACCATGATCGCGAGAAACAGTGCCCCCGTCGATTTTTGACGCGCCTTGATGAACCATATCGACAAAAGATTGAGTGCAAGCCACGCGAGTGAAGGGACGAGCCCGATGCCCACGATGAGCTCGGTCCACGTTTCCGGCCGGGGGTCGGGCATGAGCGCTCGATGAGACCACGCCCAGAGGTAGTTGCCGTCTCCCATCCACAACACCGACCTCCAGTCAGGAATGATTTGGATTATGAAGTCGTACTTGTACCACGTCCCAACTCGTATCGTCGGAACATAGAGCATTAGCAAAGGAATGAACCCGAGCAGAAAAACAACGGCGGCGGCAAGGAGGGCAGGCCAGAATTTTCTGCACACGCCGAGAATAAAGCGCCGTGATCCACTAACCGCAAAAGCCAGTATAAAAAAGAGAACACTCCAGAACGCAAAGAACCACGCGAAATAGAAGGTCGTGAAAAGTTGCAAGTCAAAACAGAGCGCCGCTAATGACAGCAACACCGCCGCTCGTTTTTGACTGATCGTCTCAACCCGCTGAGCAAAAGTAATAATGAGCGCGAAAATCAGTGGCAGCAGCAGCACGTATTGCAACTGCATGTGCCCAACCTGCTGAAACTTCGGATTATTGAAGGCAAAAAACATCGCGCCGGCGCAGGATGGCACAAGACCAAAGCCGAGCGTCCTGTATAGCAAGACAAACGCGGCGCAGTAACTTAAAAACGTGATGAAGATAATTACGATCTCGAGTGAAGAAAACATGCTGAAACCGAGTGCGCGAAAAAAGGAGTAAGGCACGGCAAAGCCAACGAGAAGATCGGAGTAAGCGAGTGTGTGTTTGGTGGGATAAAAAACGCCGGGCGAAAGCAGAGAGGCTTTGCCGAGAATGGATTGATACCAATGCTCGCAGTAATAGACGAAGCCGCGCGCGTCACCGCGATCGCCGAAGAAGGTGTCGAAGCGGGAAAGGAACTGCCTTGAGTGATACTGGATCGTGCCTGCGACGCCGAGAAGAAGAGCTGTCAGGAGTGCAGTACGCTGGTTGTGCTGCATGAACTAATCTGTGAAATGTGTGGGCACTGATGGTCCCGTGCCGGGCCAAACGACGAGGAAGTATGGTTGGCCATCGACTTTGCCGCGCGGCTCCAATTTGCCACCTAGTTGCTGAATCTCCGCCATATATTTCTTCATCTGTTCGCTATCTTGAATCAAATACTGCCGCTCTCCGCGTTCGAACACCCACCTGAACATCATCGCCCGCACTTCTTCATCAGTCTTATCAATTTTGAACGCGGGCTTGTTCGCGTAATACCAAAGCGATCCCGTAAGCAGATCAGCCCAGACCCACGCTTTGTCGTCGACCAACTCCGACGGAAGGAGAACCGGCGCATGCGTGCTTGCTCTTACCGGGACCGGTCCCGTGAACCGAGCGGACCAGACTCTCTTGAACGTTGCGAGTCCGGGCCAAAGGATTAGCGCCAGCGCCACCCATGAAGCCACGCGCCTCCGGTCGAAGGGTTTGACAGCCGTACTCGTTGCTTCAATGCCTAACGCGCCAAACCCGATGAGCGCGACGGCGGCGAAGACAGCGGGAATCATGTAATGCGGCGCAGTGACCTGGTGCGTGAGAAAGTAGCAAATTGAGATGAACCAAATCAGGAACGCGGCGAGCGCAAGACGTTTCCAACTCAGTCCGAGACGATTCGACGAGCTTGGTCTAAGCATTACAAAACCAGCAAAGCCAACCAGCGCGTAAACCAGCGACCAATTATCGATCGAACCAGGACCGTCCTTCAGAAAGTATGCAAAGTTGCTCCGTAAGCCGTCGAATGCCGGAGCAGCAGCATCGACGCTGATGTAGGTCGAGAGATACCACGCGCCCGCAACGGCTTGCTGGTGGATCAGCACGGGAATAATTCCGGTAACAACGAGGCCAAGCGAAAAACCTACCGGAAGACTCTTAACTCGAACGCCGCGGAAACCGGGCCAGAGCAGAACCAAAAAACCCGGCAACAAAAGAAACGACGGCAAGCGAATGAGAGTGGCGAAACCTAACGATGCTCCGGCAAGCAACGCACACAGTAATGCTAAACGTTCGCGGTTCGCCGTTTTGGACCACAAGGCAAACAGACTCAACAAACAAGTCAACAAGACGGGGACGAGTACGGCATTGATCGAGAAGCTCAAAAACCCGACTCGCGCCAGCATCATCAGTCCGAGAATCAGCGCCAACACCACTAACCCGATCGATGCCCACGCCTGTCTCCACGCGGCGAATAGCAATGCTGCGATCCCAACAACAACGAACACCACCACGACGAGTCGATTCAAATCGTAGACTGCTTCACCCTGCGGAAACATCGCCAGCACGAGACCCGTGCCCGGCGGATACTGCACGCCAACGTAGCCCGCGCGTGGAAAGTAGTGATGCGCATGAGGCGCTACGACGTCTTCCCACCGGGGCGCCGGAAGATTCTGCTGTTGCAGGAAATTGATCAGCAGTCGCGTTTGCGGCGACTCGAGCTTGTATTCCGGCCAGGTGTCGCGTGAGGCTGCGTACCGGATCTGCTTCGCCATTTGCAGGTAGCCGAACGGATCGCAGGCGTAAGCGAACTCCTCGGTACTCAACGCCTCGCGATAAGAAGAGCGCACCGAAACGTAAAAGGAAAACGCAAGCAGCGCCACCCACAGATAACAAAGGATTGTTCGCGGCGAAAGCTTGAACATCAGTGTCGTTTCAATCCGAGTATGCTGAGAAAGAAACTCGACAACACGGTTTGCAGTCCAATCGTCATCAGCGTGGCTGCCGGAATCACGAGCCGCAACGTCCTCGACGGATCGAGTGGTCCAAACGAGGTCGAGCTCCAGAAACTCAGTGCGTACACCGACAAACCAATTCCCGCAACAAGCAAGAGCGTGCCTGCGATGATGCCGATCTCGAGTTTGATGTGGCGAAACATCGTCGCCAGTCTCGGGTCCTCGGGCAGCAGTCCTTCAGTAATCGCAAACACCTTCGTGAAGATTGCGAAGATGACAGTTTGATAACCGATGATGATCGCCATCGCCGCGTAAAGAAGTGTGTGAACGTCGAACGTGATCCCATCCACCACTCGTGGGCCAACCAGCAACCATCCACTGACCAACGCACCAATCACCATGAGAAACAAACCAGGATAGAGAAACAACCAGCGCGGACTGTAAAGCAGTAAGAACCGCAGGTGGCGCCAGCCGTCGCGCCAGCTCCTCAGGTGTGGCGGACGGCTTCTACCGTGAATGGAAAGCGTCGTCGGAACTTCGGTGATCCGCAACCCATGCAAAGACGCCTTCACGACCGTTTCACTTGCAAACTCCATCCCAGTCGTTCGCAAATCGAGACGTTGAATCGCGGCTTTACTAAATCCACGCAAGCCGCAGTGGAAATCGCCGCATGAACTATGAAAAAAGAGACGCCCGATTCCGGTCAGGACCGGATTGCCCAGGTACCGGTGCAGCGCAGGCATTGCCTGCGGCGCAATGCCGCCTTTGAAACGATTTCCCATCACGAGGTCATAGCCGGCGCGCAGGTTGTCGAGAAAAGGGCCGAGCTTCGTGAAGTCGTAACTGTCGTCGGCATCGCCCATGATGATGTACTTGCCGCGGGCGGCCTTGATTCCGCCCAGAAGCGCGCTGCCATAACCCTTTTCCGGGACGTGGATCACGCGTGCGCCCAAGTTCGCAGCAATTTCGGGAGACCCGTCCGTACTGCCGTTATCGGCAACGATGATCTCCCCGGCGACGCCGAGATCCTCAAGCGCCTGCTGCGCCTTCCTGATGCACGTAGCCAGCGTCTCGGCCTCATTCAGGCACGGCATGAGAATCGACAGTTCCGTCCCGGTTCCCTCGCATTCGAGTTCTGCCGCTAGAGTTTCTGTGCTTAACATCAATCTTTAGCCACAAAGAACCACAAAAGCCACCGAAAATCAGCAGAAAACGTTTTGTGCCTTTTGTGCCTCTTTGTGGCAAATCCTATTCATTGACGCGTGTACCTGAGATCGCTATACTCGGCGTTATGGCGCGCGAGGCGCGTCACGGACCTGACCCCATCCGCCTCAACCAGGACAATAAATGTACGGAATCTAGGAGAAATGATGAAGATCGGTATTAGTTTTCTGATTATCGTGCTTACGGGCGTTGCGGTTCTGGCTCAGGAGCAAAGCCCTCCTACCCTCAGGATAGAGACCGAAGTCCCGGGACTTCCTTCCGACCTGTACTACGGCAGCACCAAAGTCAAACCCCTGCGCCTGCGACCGGGAACGAATCAAGTCATTACCATCGACGACATCGATTTCTTCGTGCAGCAGCAATATATCGACTTTCTGGGCCGCATGCCAGATGCAACAGGATTTGCGAACTGGATCGCGACATTGACTAATTGCCCGAACGGAGGGTTCGGCGAGTTTGACAACCCAGGCTGCGATCGCGTGCACGTGTCCGCTGGTTTTTACCAGTCCATCGAGTTTCAGGGCCGCGGTTACTGGGCATACCGGTTCTATGAAGCTGCCCTCGGTCGCCGGCCAACGTACAAGGAGTTCATTCCGGACATACAAAAGGTTGGCGGTCCGCAGTCACCCGATCAGGAAGCAACCAGCAAGAACCAGTACATGAACGAGTTTGTCCAACGGACGGATTTCAAGACGGCTTACGATGCTCTTAGCAATTCACAATTCGTGAATAAGCTGGAGCAAACTGCCGGCGTTACGATATCGAACAAAGCCAACTTGATCGCCGCACTGGACGGCGGCACGCAGACAAGAGCGCAAGTGGTGAGGACGGTCATCGAGAGCCAGCCGGTCTTCGACAAGTTCTTCATCCGCGGGTTTGTGTCGATGCAGTACTTCGGATACTTGAGACGTGATCCAGACACGATCGGATTCCAAAACTGGGTCAACACTCTGACCGCCGATCCGAGTAACTTCCGGCACATGATCTTCGGTTTCATCTACTCGACCGAGTATCGCAACCGGTTCTAAAAACGTAGCCACAAAAGGCACCAAAAAGCACAAAAGGTTTAGCCGACCTTTTGTGCTTTTTTGTGTCCTACAGTATCTGGCGGTAGACCTCGAGTGTTTTGAGCGCCGTCTGTTCCCACGTAAATTTCTTTACGTGCTCGGCGCCTGCCTCCGCGAAGTGTCTCCGCATCGTTTCGTCACTCAACAGTTCTGCAAGTGCTCGCGTTAGATCGTTCACGTCACGCGGATCGACGAGGCGCGCCGCAGTTCCGACCGTCTCACTTATCGCCGGAATCCTGCTCGTGATCACGGGAGCTCCACAAGCCATCGCTTCCAGCGGCGGCAAACCGAACCCTTCGTACAGCGACGGATACACAAACGCTTTACACGACGAGTAAAGCGCGGCCAACTCTTCGTCCTGCAAATAACCCGTCAGGCAAATTCGATCTTCGAGTTTCTTTTGCTGGATAACGACGTAGAAGTCGTCCATCAACCATCCCTGTCCGCCCGCAATGACGAGCTGTGGCGACAGCGACGTGGTGCGCAGCACTTGATCGAAGGCTTCGACCAGCCGGTGAAGGTTCTTGCGCGGTTCGACGGTGCCCACGAAGAGAATGAAATCTTCGTCGATGCCGAGACGGCGGCGCAGTTTGGCAACCTCCTCGCCTTCCCTTCTCTTGAACGTCGATCGTGGCGCTTCGGGAGTGACGACTACTTTATCAGGACTGACTTTTAACAACTCGCAAACCTCGCCTTTGACGCTGTTCGAAGGCGTGATGATTCGAGCGGCCAATTTCGCCGTCCATGGCAAACGCCAACGTGCGCGCCGAACGAGACGTTGCTGATGGGCTTCGGGATGTAAGAACAACGACAGATCGTGAATCGTCACGACCGATGGGCACCGCGACCAGAACGGAATCTCATAGTTGGTGCCGTGAAACAGGTCAAACGAACTTCGTGCGAGATAAAGCGGTAAGCCAACACTCCACCAGCGGCGATTGAATGCACTTGGCTTCAGGCTTTCAGGTGAGACGAGTGTGAATTCGTCGTTTGGCGCGACGCGCGCCAGACTGGCAGCCAGCTCAAAGGTGTAATGCCCAACGCCGGTCAACTGCGAAGCCAGCGGCATGCCGTCGAGCGCGATCTTCATCAATCAATCCGTGTTCATCGTGGCTGGAAAACCGTTATGGTCCGAAGCGTTGCCGGTACTCAGTCGAGAACAGGAATCCAAAGATCATGTGCCGGAAGTTACTCGGATCGGCGGTCAGAGTGTTGACCCAGTTCTGAAATCCGATCGTGTCCGGGTCGCGCCGCAGGTAGCCGAAGTACTGCATCGACACGAACGCGCGGTTGAAGAAACGGTCCGCGACTGCCGGATTCTCGACGATGTCTCTGAGCACTTGCCCGCGGTTCGTCTGTGCGTTATCGAGCGCGGCAATGAGGGTGGCCTTATTCGCTAGCACCACTTCCGCATTCGCCTCCAACGCATTCACATAAGCCGCGTTGGATAAACCATCGTAGCGCGCTTTGAACTCCGGTCGTTGGGTCCATGCTTCAGTGTACGCAGCTTTACTCAACACCTCCGACTCCGGCGACTGTGGTCCACCCACCTGCGCCATGTCCGGCACAAACTCCGCATAGGCGGGACGCCGATCCAGCGCTACCTCGTAGAAACGATAGGCAAAGGACCCGCGTCCCTGAAACTCGATGGACTGGTAAAAACCAGCGGACACGTGCACGCGATCGCAGTCCGGATTGTCAAACTCACCGAAGCCGCCGTTCGGACAGCCGCTCAGGGTCGCAACCCAATTCGCCAGGCCGATCGAATCAGGCAGGCGGCCGAGGAAGTCGATGTACTGCTGCGT
>DASSEB010000185.1:0-14284 GCA_035696765.1 Pyrinomonadaceae bacterium
TTGTCGTCGAACACGGGCGGCGGTGGCGTCACTCTGATGATTGACGCAAGCGGTCTCTCACTCGTCGCACGCACGGAAACGTTCGGGGGAGTGAGCATTGCCAACGACGCGCAAAGCGCGACCAGCACAAAAAACTTCCTCATTACTTGCTCCTTATCGAGTTTAACCACGGATGACACGGATGAAAAATCCGGATTTTTATCTGTGTAGCCGTGGTTCAATTATGGCGAGGGCGCCGGCTCGGGAGTGGCTCGACGACGATTCGGCCGGCCCGGACTCAAAATCTCGCGCTTGCCGTCTCTTGTGATCCGGACTCGCATTCCGTCCGCCGTCGTTATTATTTGAGAGCCATCGGGGAAAGTTCGGATCATCACACCGCCGGGCAGGATCCTGACTCCTTGCCGGCGCGGCCGTTCCGGGCGTTCGAAGTTTGGCGGCGTGGGAACATCCGGCGGTTCCTGCTCGTGACCTCGCACGTCCACTTCAACTCGCGGCTCTTCAGGAGTGGGCTGCTTTTTCTCATCCTTGCGCGGCGACTTCTCGACCTTCTTCGGTGCAGGCGTTGACTGTACGATCGGTTGCTGATGGTTGTTTTGATTCTCCGGCGCAACGACTGTGGGCGTGCTCACCGGCGGGCTTTCGATCGGCGCAGGAGTAACATTTGTCACCTGCACATTGTCAATATTCCGTTTGCGCACCACGAAGAACGCAAACACACCGCACGCCAATACCAACAGTGCGACCGCGGACAAGGCCAACGGCAATACTCGTCTGCGCGAACCAGTTCTGACGACTGTTGTTTCGCCGGCCGTTGCGGTCACAGTCTCACGACGAACGGCTGTCTGCGTCGGCGTCGTAACAGTCGTGGCCGGCGGTGGAAACAGCATCGTTTGCGCTTCAGCGCGATTTACTACTGTCGATACAGGCTCGGTCGCGTCCAGAGCTTTCCGCATGTCTAACGCTGTCGCATAACGCTGTTCACGGCTTTGGGCCATCGCCTTTGCAAACACGTGGTCCAACTCCGGCGCGATTGCGGCATTCGCTTCGCTCGGCTTTAACAGCGGATCGGGTTGCCCATTCACAAGCGCAGCCGCGCGCGTCAACGCGTCCGGCGGTTTCACGCCAGTCATCAGGTGATACAGTGTCGCTCCCAGCGAGTAGAGATCGCTGCGCGAATCAGTTCCCAAACCCTGAATCTGCTCCAGCGGTGCGTAGTTGGGTGTGTACCCGAAGATGCTCGCCGCGGTTGTCGCTCGCGAGATCTCTCCGGCCTGTCCTTTTGCCAGTCCGAAGTCGAGCAGGATGATCTGTCCGCGCGCTGTGAGCTTTAAATTTTGCGGCTTGATGTCGCGATGAACTATCTGCGGATCTTGTGTGTGCAGGTAATCGAGCGCATCGAGTAGCTGGTCGGCCCACGTCAAGACTTGATCGACAGGAAACGGACCGCGTCTGCGATTCATCATCTCCGACAGATCGTCGCCGGGGATGAACTGCATCACGAGAAACTGGCCCTCGTTTTCAGAGAAGTGATCGCTCACGCGCGGCAGCGCCGGATGATGCAAGCGAGCGAGCAGCCGTGCTTCGCGCTCGAACTGCTTCCGCAAACGCTCGTCCGCAAACAACGTCTCCTTCAAAGCCACAGTGGTGTCGAGACGTTGATCGACCGCTTCGTAAACGGCGCCCATGCCGCCCTGCCCGAGCTGGCGCACGATGCGATAGCGGCCCTGTAAAACTGTTTCAGGGGTTAACATTCCGGGGGATTATACACGAGCCACGGATAAACACGGATTGACACAGATTATGGATAATTATTCTGATCCGTGTTATCCGCGTGAATCTGTGGCAAGATACGCGCGTGAGTAAAAGACGTCTGCGAATCTGGATCGTCGTCGCCGCGATAATCCTTCTGATCTCGCTATCGCGAATTTTCTCGATCTATGTTTCTTCGCTCTGGTTCGATTCACTTGGTTACTCATCCGTCTACTGGTACGTCTTCAAAGCCAAGCTCGCCCTCTTCGCCGGCTCTGCCATACTGACTGCGCTGTTGCTGAGTACGACGTTCCTGCTCTTTCAGAGACTGTTTGGCGCGTACGCTTTCGAGAGCAGGACCATCGTTCTCAACAACCAACCGTTCCAGTTCTCACCAGCGAGAGTCATTCGACCGCTAGGATGGCTGATCGCCGCCGTCTTCGGTCTCATTTACGGCTTCCAGGAGAAGGAACATTGGCGCCAGTTCGCGCTCTATTGGAACCAGCCCGCAACAAACATTTACGATCCGATATTTGGCAAGTCGCTCGGCTTCTATCTCTTCTCGCTCCCACTCTACGACCTGCTCAGCTCGTGGCTCTTCGGCGTGACGTTCATCATCCTTTGCACTGCGATCGCGTATTCCCTGCTGGGCCTGCCGCAAACCGTGCTCAAACCGAGCGTGCGCTGGTCGTCGGGCGCGGCGTTTCGAGGTGTCTGTTTTGCGCTCGCACTTTTCCTAATGGTGCTTAGCTGGCGCACATACCTCTCGCGTTTCCCTTTCCTGTGGGAGGACCATCCGACGTTTTCCGGAGTGACTTACACGGAAGCTCACTACACGCTGCCGGCCCTTCTCTTCGTCTGTGTAGCATTGATCATTGGCGCAAGCATTCTGCTCGTGAATGCGTTCGCACTGCGGCGTTTCAGCCTGCTGCTCATCGCTCTCGCGCTGCCGGTTGCGACCTACATCATCGGCGTCGTTGTTGTGCCGTCTTACGTTCAGAGTTTTATCGTGAAGCCCAACGAAATCGATCGTGAGACGCCGTACATTGGCTACAACATCGAATGGACGCGCAGGGGTTTTGGACTCGATCAGATTGAACTGCGCGAGTTTGACGCGGAAAACTCGGTCGCCGGTCTCGACATCGCGAACAATCGTGAAAGCCTCGAAAACATTCGTCTCTGGGACTGGCGGGCGCTGCAAGACACGCTCCGCCAGATTCAGGCAATCCGCACGTACTACGATTTTCCCGATGTCGATGTCGACCGTTATGCAACCGGCGGCCAGACGCGCCAGATGATGATCGCGCCGCGCGAGATCAACGACGCAAAGCTTCCGCCCTCGTCCCGCAACTGGATTAACGAGCGACTGATCTACACGCACGGTTACGGCGTGACAATGAACAGCGCGAATGGCTTCACTCCCGAAGGTCTGCCGCAGTTTGTCTTGTCGAACATGCCGGTGGAATCTGGTGTCGGCGAGATCAAAGTGGCTCGTCCCGAGATCTATTTTGGTGAACTCACCGATCGCTACGTTTACGTAAGGACCAGACAGAAGGAGTTTGATTACCCGCAGGGCGATACCAACGCGACCACGACTTACGAAGGGACCGGCGGCATAAGCATCGGCAACCGTTTGCGCCGCATGCTACTGGCCTGGCATGTTGGCGATCTTTCTAAGCTGCCTTTCTCGAACGACGTGACGAGCGATAGCCGCGTGCTCATCAATCGGAACATTCGCGAGATCATCAACGGCGTCGCACCGTTTCTCACTTACGACCGCGATGCATACATCGTCGTATCGAACGAGGGCCGGCTGTTCTGGATGATCGACGCTTTCACCGAGTCGTCTTACTTTCCTTATTCGACTCATCACGACGTTGCTGATAATTCACTCAATTACATTCGCAACAGCGTTAAGGTTGTGATCGACGCGTACAACGGGACCGCTCGGTTCTACGTCTTCGATAACCAGGATCCGATCATCGCCGCCTACCGGCGCATCTTTCCGAGTCTCTTTCAGGATGCGAGTCAAATGCCCGCCGATCTGAGGGCGCACGTTCGCTATCCCGAGACACTGGTGCGTGCTCAGGGTGAGGTCTACAGCCTCTATCACACGCAGAATCCGAAGGTGTTTTTCCAACGCGAGGACGTTTGGAACGTCGCCTTGCAGGTGACGCTCGACGAGCAGGGCAAGAAAAAGAATGTGCCGATCGATCCTTATTACGTATTGATGCAGTTGCCGGGCGAGCAGCAGAAGAACGAGTTTGTTTTGATTCTGCCCTTCACGCCGGCCAGCAGGAACAACATGATCGGTTGGATGGCCGGCCGCAGCGATGGCGAAAACTATGGCAAGCTGCTGGTCTACAATTTCCCCAAGTCGCGACTGATCGATGGACCACTTCAGATCGAAGCGCGCATCGATCAGAATGCGCAGCTTTCGGGCCAGTTCACCCTTTGGAACCAGCAGGGCTCGCGTGTCAAACGCGGTCATTTGCTCGTGATTCCGATGGGCAAGTCACTGCTGTTCGTCGAGCCTGTGTATCTCCAGTCCGATAACAGCCCGATGCCGGAACTGCGCGTAGTTGTGCTCGCAACGCAGGAAAAACTTGCGTACGGGCAAACGTTTAGTGAGGCGATGAATAGTTTGTTTGGTGAAGCAGCGGTGAAATCCCCTACTGAGGAACGCAATCAGCCACCGCAGCAGCCCACTCCATCGGCGACGCCTACGCAGGATCTACAACAATTGGTGAACAGGGCCATTCAGGAGTTCGAGGAGTACCAGCGACTAACATCGCAAGGGAAACTCGGTGAGGCAGGCCAGAAACTCGAGCAACACAAACGTACCCTCGAAGAGATCCGGCGCTTAGCAAAACCGTAACCACGGATTTGACCGATCATAAAATCAGATTTACACGGATCGATCCCCTCTTCACCGTGGCTTGGATCCGTGTCATCCGTGGTTGATTTTTTCGAGGAGCTTCTTGGCGTTTTCGACGGCGTCCTTATGCTCCGCAACATACTTCGGATCGGGCGTGATGCTCATCAACGTTTCAATCTCCTTCTTCGCTTCCGCGTGGCGACCATTGGCCTCGTAAGCCTCGGCGAGATGAAAACGCATCACCGTGTTGTTCGGGTTATGTTTCACGCCCTTCTCTAAATACTCCATTGCTTTTATCTTGTCGCCGCCCATCACTCGCGGTGCTTGCAGGTAAAGCCGTCCCAAACCGAGGTACGCACTGTATCCCTGAAAACCCTCGTCCAGTTTCAGCACGGTTTCCATCTCGCCTTTAATGTCCTGAAAGCTCGACAGGCTTGCGAGCGTGCTATGTGCGGCACTGCCGCCGTAGTTGGCGCCGAGCCAGAAGTGTCCATCAGGTTTGTTCGGCTGTAATTGGACCGCGGCTTTGCCCGCTTCAGTCCCCTCGCGATACATCTCTTCGCGTTCGGAATCGTTGTCGGTATGTTCGGCCACATAAAAGCTCGCACGCGCCAGTTTCCACGCCGCCTCGTAGTTCCCATAATCCGCGGTCCTGGCCTGGCGCAGGGCCGCAACAGCCACCCGGGCCTTGTTCAGATCTTCGCGCCCGTCATAGAGCGCATCCGCCTCCGCGATTCTGTCCCCCGCCGCCTTTGCGTCGCCCGTATCGATCTTCGGAGCCGTATCCGAAGCACCTCGATTGCAGGCAAAACCGCCGGTAACCAGGGCGGTCGCGAGCACCACGAGCCATACCTTTTCGCCACTTTTCCTAAGATTTATCATCAATCGTCCCCGGATTGTCTAGCATTAGCATACAGTGTGTAATAGTTTTGCTTTCAGGTTATCGAAATTCTGCCGGATACGGTATAGTGGCTGTCCACTGAACTGAAAAGCGCTGACGGCCGCGCCGTAAACCGTGAAAACAACCGCTGGAGGAGAGCTTGGCAGGGGCAGCATTCTATGATCTCGAGGGTACTTTGGTAAGTACCAACCTCGTGCATACTCTGTCCTTTTACGCGCGTCGGCAACAAGGCTTGATGGCGAGTTTCAGGAAGAGCGCGGCTACAGTTCTCAGCCTTCCGGTTTTCGCAGTAACGGACCAGTATAGCCGAAAAGTTTTTAACGACCTCTACTTCAAGCGGTACAAGGGGCAATCAGAGGATCGGCTGCGCTACTTCGCGCAGGAGCTGTTTGAAGACGTGATCAAGCCAGCGGTCTTTCCCGGAACCTACGAGCTGATTGAAAAGTCGAGGAAGTCGGGGCTGCGCCAGGTTGTGATAACGGGCGCGCTCGATCTCTCGGTCAAGCCGCTGATGGACCACCTGGGAATTACTGAGTACGTCACGAACCGGCTCGAATTTGTGAACGGCATGGCGACTGGTCGTCTGTTGCCGCCCGTGATGGCGGCCGCCACGAAGGCTTCCTGGATTCGGACCTTTACTGAGCGAGAAGGGATCAGCTTGAGCGACTCTTACGCTTACACAGATAGCATGAGTGATCTGCCGATGTTGTCGATCGTCGGTCATCCGGCAGTCGTGAATCCCGACATGCGGCTGCGCCAAACAGCCCTTCATCACGACTGGCCCATTTTAAATTTGAAATAAATCCGTTTTGATCGATCTTAACGATCCGTCTAATCCGTGGTTAATAACTGATGGCACTTCAACTCCGACGAAAAACGCACGAATCCGTAATCTACATCGACCGCGATAGTGCGCCGCGCATCATCCCGTCCGGTGAAGACTTCATTCTCGAAGATCTGCCGATCGGAACACGCGTTCTCTACCCCAATCCGTCGATCAAGGGTCTGCCGAATCGCGAAGCCGCCATACGTTACGCGCTCAATCACCCGCTTGGCTGCGATCCGCTGTTCGCGCAACTCGAGCCAGGCATGCGTGTGACGGTTGCTGTTGACGATATCAGCCTGCCGCTGCCGCCGATGGCCACGCCCGATATCCGTCAAACGATTCTGGAAATCGTGCTCGACATGCTCGCCGGTCACGGAGTGGACGATGTGCACATCATCATCGCCAACTCTCTGCACCGGAAGATGACCGAGTGGGAAATGAAGCGCATGGTCGGGCCGCGTGTCTTCTCCGAGTACTATCCCGATCGCTACTACAACCACGATGCTGAATGGACCGATGGTCTTGTCAAGATTGGCGAGACCCGGCACAAGGAACCGCTCGTTCTCAACCGGCGCTGCGCTGAGAGCGATCTTTTGATCTACGCGAACATCAATCTCGTGCCGATGGATGGCGGTCACAAGTCAGTCGCTGTCGGACTCTGCGATTACGAATCGCTGCGAGCTCATCATGAGCCGCAGACGATTCGCGACTCAGACAGTTACATGGATCCGGCGCGCTCGGAGTTGAATCACAAAGTCACGCGGCTCGGAAAGATCGTCGACGAACACCTGAACGTCTTTCACATCGAAACGGCCATCAACAATCGCATGTACGGCGCGGACATGGATTTTCTGCTCCGCAATGAAGACGACTTCAGTGCGTTCGATCGCATGAAGTTCGAGGCCATGCGTTACACGATGAGCAAGCTGCCGCGCGCGGCGCGTCGCAAGCTGCTTCACTCACGTCCGGCGCAGTACGAAATGATCGCGTGCCACGCGGGTAAGACGGAGTTGGTCCACGAAAAGATCGTCGCGAAGGGTTTTGAGCAGTACGCGATTCCGATTCGTGGCCAGTGCGACATTCTGATCACGGGGATTCCCGATATCTCGCCATACAACGTCTATTCGATCCTGAATCCGTTGCTGGTCCAGGTGATGGCGCTGGGTTATCACTTCAATTTCTATCGCAACAAGCCCCTCTTGAAAAAGGGCGGTGTGATGATCGTGCATCATCCGTGCTACGACGAATTCGATCACCAGTTTCATCCGAGCTACATCGAGTTTTTCAATCGCCTGCTGCCGGAAACGCGCGACGCTTTTACCTTGCGTGAGAAGTACGAACGCGAGTTTGCGAACAATCCGAGCTACGTCGAGATGTACCGGCGCGGGAACGCTTATCATGGCGCGCACCCGTTTTTCATGTGGTACTGGGGTGAGAACGGGCGCCAGCACGTGGGCAAAGTGATCGCCGCGGGCGCCGAGAACGCGCACGTTGCCGCAATGCTCGGTTGGGAACGCGCAGACAATTTGACGGAAGCGATCGCGATGGCGCGCAGTTACATGGGCAACTCCGCGGAGATCACGATGCTGCACCAGCCGATAATCGGCATTGCTGACATGGAATAAACCACAGATTTACACGGATTTATTACGGATGAAACTCTCTCCGACCGAAATTTATCGCGACCGAAAGATCTTCCTGATTGGAAGTACGGGGTTTCTCGGCAAGGTGACGTTGAGCATGTTGCTCCATCGCTTTCCGAACGTCGGCAAGATCTATCTCACTGTCCGCGCGCGTTCGCAGGAGGAGTCTGAAAACCGCTTCTGGAACAACATCATCACCGCTCCGCCTTTCGATCCGCTGCGTGAACGTTACGGCGGCGCGCTCGAAGGATTTGTTAACGACAAGGTGGTGGTCCGAGGCGGCGACATTGCCGAACCTAACTTCGGCTATACCGAAGAAGAAGCACAGGCGATCGCAGATGACATCGACATCATCATCAACTCCGCTGGCAATGTGACTTTCAATCCAACTCTCGAGAGCGGCCTGCGCACGAACGTAGTCGGCACTCAAAACGTGATCGCTTTTGCACGCCGGATGAAACGTCCGGCACTCGTTCACGTCTCAACCTGCTTCGTCGCCGGTAATCGCTCGGGCGCTGTTTGGGAGAGCGATCCGGTCATCGGTTATTTCCCGCGCCAACGCGAACAGGAAGGCGTGCAGTTTTCAGTGGACCAGGAAATTGCCGACTGCGCCAAACTCGCCGATCGCGTCAGAGACGAAGCGCGCGACGCAATGATGACCGCGCGTTTTCGCGAACTCGCGCGCAAGCGTCTCAACGAAGAAGGACGCGACGTAGACGATCCGGACGCACTCGGTCTCGCCGTCGCGCGTGAACGAAAGGTCTGGACCCGAACGCGCCTGACCGATCTCGGCGTCGAGCGTGCCGCCTACTGGGGTTGGCCGAACATTTACACGTATACGAAATCACTCGGCGAACAGCTCGTCGCCGCTGAAACCGAGATGGTCCGCAGCATCGTGCGGCCTAGTATCGTCGAGTCCGCGCTGTCCTACCCGTTCCCTGGTTGGAACGAGGGCTTCACGACGACGGCGCCGATCATCTTTCTGATCCGCAAAGGACAGACGCAGATTCCAGCCAATCCGAAGTTGATTCTCGACATCACGCCGGTGGACCAGGTCGCGTCGGTGATGCTCGCGGTCGCTGCGCAGGCATGTGTCGAGGAGCCGCGGCTCGTCTATCAGGCAGCGACCGGCGATTCCAATCCTAACAACATGGAACGGATCATCGGTCTTGTCGGACTCGATAAGCGAAAGTACTTCGAAGAGAAGGACACCGGCGTCAAGGTCGTGAATCGTGTTGCGGCACGCATGGAGCCGCGCCCGGTCACGGTTTCGAAATTCGAGAGCACGTCGGTACCGATGTTCAACGCGACCGCAAAGAAAGCATCGTCGTTGCTCGATCGTGTGCGGCCACGTTGGGGCGGCGGGCGTGTCGGCGAAGTGATCGATTTCGTGAAGAGCAACGTCGAGCGAGTCGAAGAACTGACGCGCGAAACGAGCGAAGCGTTCGAGATGTTTAGCCCGTTCACCGTTGAGAACGCTTACGTGTTTCGTTCCGACAACGTGCGCTCGCTTTTCGATCGTATCAGTGAAGACGAACGATCGCTCCTGACCTGGAACCCCGAGAAGTTCGATTGGTACGACTATTGGCTCAACGTTCACTTGCCCGGACTCACAAAGTGGGTGTTTCCGACGCTCGAAGATGAAATGCGCGCCGTACCGAAGCGTGTTTACACGTATCGCGATCTGCTCGAACTGTTCGAAACGTCGACCAAGCGCCACGCTACGCGAGTCGCAATGCGCATCGAGCGCGATGGCCGCAAGGAGCAATACACGTACGCTGATCTGCGTGAGCTTGCCACGCGCGTCGCTGGATTTCTCGCCAGCGAAGGCATCAAGCCGGGCGACCGCGTCATGCTCGTCAGCAGCAACGCGCCCGAATGGGGCATGACCTACTTCGGCGTGCTGAAAGCGGGCGCGACGTGCATCCCCTGCGATCCTGAAAGCTCTACGAACGAGATTCTCAACTTTGCGCGGGCGGGTAACGCGGCGGGAATCATTTGCAGCGAAGCCATCATCAACGATCACCCGACGCTTCGCGAACTGCTCGAGGAGCAGGGGCGTGCGCGCCTGTGGACGTACGACGAAGTCTTCGCCTTGCCCGATGAAGAGACCGAAGACCAACGCATCGCGCTCCTGCCACAGCGAGCGTACGCTCAATCCGTCGCCTCGCTCATCTTTACTTCAGGCACGACGGGCCAGCCGAAAGGCGTCATGCTTTCGCACCGCAATCTGACGAGCATGGTCTCGATGTTGTCGTCGGTGTTTGATATGACAACTCGCGACGGCGTTTTGTCCGTCTTGCCATTGCACCACACGTTCGAGTTCTCGACCGGTTTTCTGACGCCACTCAGCCGCGGCGCACAGATAACTTACTTGCCGGAGCTGACGAGCGACGCGCTCGCGCGCGCGATCAAGAACGGCCACGTCACCGGCATGGTCGGCGTGCCCGCGTTGTGGGAACTCTTGCACCGGCGCATCAAGAACCGGCTTTATGAGCGCAGCGACTGGATCGGCAAGGCCGCCGACAATCTCATCCGCGCGAATGCGTGGCTGCGCGATAAGACGCCGCTCAACGTTGGTCAGGTGTTGTTTTATCCGATTCACGAAGGCCTGGGCGGGCGCATTCGCTATTTCATCAGCGGCGGTTCTGCGTTGAGTGAAAAAATTCAACGCGACTTTCACGGTCTCGGTTTCACGATCCTGGAAGGTTACGGTCTGACCGAAGCCTCGCCGGTTTTGACTGTCACGCGACCTGAGAACCGCATGCTCACGGGAACTGTCGGCAAGCCGTTGCCAGGCGTCGAGGTGCGAATTGCCGATCCGGACGCGACCGGCGTCGGTGAAGTGATCGCGCGTGGTCCAAACGTCATGCTCGGCTATTACGAAGACGAGGCGGCCACGCGCAAGACACTCGTCGAACGCTGGCTCTACACGGGCGATCTCGGACGTGTTGACGACGACGGCAATCTTTATCTCGTCGGCCGCTCAAAAGAAATCATTGTCGACACGAACGGCAAGAACGTCTATCCCGATGAGCTCGAAGAGATCTATTCAAACTCTGCGTACATCAAAGAGCTGAGTATTGTCGGTCTGCCGGACGGCATCGGCGAAAAGGTGGCGTGTCTCGTGGTCGCTGATGATGAATACGACATTTCACTTTCGCGTGCAGCGCTGCACCGCCTCGTTGAAGAGCACTTCCGCGAAGTTTCTGCTTCCCTCCCCTACTACAAACGCGTGAAGGTGCTTCATTTCACCGACATCGAACTGCCACGCACTGCGACTCGCAAGGTAAAGCGGCGCGAAGTGGTCCAGATGCTGGAATCGCTCGACGAGAGTCAGAAGTCAGGCCGGCGCAGCGGTGTTCAGGAAACTAAAAATGCCGAAGCAGCGTGGCTGCTGGGGGTCGTCGCGACTGTCGCAAACCGCTCGCGCTCGGAAGTCTCGGTTGATTCGCGACTGAGTGATCTCGGTTTTGATAGTTTGATGTTTGTCGAGCTTGCGACCGCGATCGAGAATGCCGGCGGATCGATCTCCGCGCCTGAACGATTCAATGAGATACAGGACGTGCGAGAGCTTCTGACGGTGGTCAGCCGGCAACCCGGTGTCACTACCAAAGAGGAAATGCGCACGGACGACCGCAAGAAGGACGACGAGATCCGCGTGCCGTCGCTTGTCCGCACCGCGGGAACCAAGGCGGGCGATTTCCTGCAGCGTTTCCTCTACGATCAGTTTCTGCACACCCACTACGACGGGCGCTCAAACATTCCGCCGCACACGAACTTCATCGTTGCAGCGAACCACTGTTCGCACCTCGACATGGGCCTGACGAAGATGGCGCTCGGTGAATTCGGGAAGGACCTCGTCGCGCTCGCCGCTGCTGATTACTTCTTCGACACGAAGTACAAGCGCGCCGTGATGGAAAACTTCACGAACCTTGTGCCGATGGAACGGACGGGTTCGTTGCGACAGTCGCTGCGCCACGCGAAGTCGTTTCTCGATCGTGGTTACAACGCGGTGATCTTTCCCGAAGGCACGCGTTCGATAACGGGGATCATGGCTGACTTCAAACCTGTGGTCGGGTATCTCGCGCTGCACGCGCGCGTCGGGATACTGCCGATGTATCTGGAGGGTACGTATGAAGCCATGCCCAAGGGTACGACGATTATCAAGAGCCGCGATGTTGGTGCGCGCATCGGACGCTTCCTCGAGATCGAAGAGCTTGAAGAGATGACAAAGGGCCTCGCGCGAGCCGAAGCGTACCGGTTGATTGCGGCGCGCGTGCGGCACGAGGTTGTGAACCTTCGCGACGGCACTCGCAGCTCGTTCGATGCGACGAAACTCCGCCGGCAGTGGAAGAGTGAGCGCAAGAAGGAATTGGAACCACAGATGACACAGATCACAGCGGCGGATTGATCCGTGGCTTTGATCGGCGTCATCTGTGATTGAAAGCGGTATGACCACCAAAACCCCCGGGAAACGCATAGCTCGAATGACGACCACCGGCACGAAGCGGCGTGCCGCCATCGAGAAGCGCCAGCGCGCGGTCACGCTTATCACCGGTGGCACAGGCTTTCTGGGCTCGCATCTGGTTCGCCAACTCATCGAAGAAGGCGCGAAAGACGTTCGCGTCATGGCGACTTCGATTCCGGATTGGCTTGTCGATCTGGGAGTTGAGACGTTCGCTGGTTCGATCACCAGTGCCGACGACAACAAGCGTGCAGTCGAAGGCATCAGCGAGATCTACCACCTCGCCGGTAAAGTTTCGCGCGAACGCGAAGACGCGCGCGAGATGTACGACGTTCACGTCGAAGGCACGCGCCTGCTGTGTGACGCGGCCAAAGCCGCGGGTGTCAAAACGATCGTGCTCGCCTCAACCAGCGGCACAATCGCGGTCACAAAAGACGGCGACGCCGTTCCGGATGAAACGTATCCCGTACCGCTCGACATCATCTCGCGCTGGCCTTACTACGCGAGCAAAGCCTATCAGGAGATGGCGGCGCTCGAGCGTTTCCAGGGCAAAGGGCTGCGACTCGTTATCATGAACCCGAGTTTGCTGCTCGGCCCAGGCGACGATCGTCTGAGTTCAACGAAACTGATCCTCGACTTCATGGCCCGGAAGATCGGAGCGGTGCCGGCCGGCGGCGTGAGTTTTGTCGATGCAAGAGACGCGGCGCGCACGTTTCGAGTCGCGATGAAGAAAGGACGTCACGGCGAACGGTATTTGCTCGGCGCCGCGAACTGGACGTTTTCGAAATTCTTTGGGCGACTGGAACGCCTGACGAAAGTCTCGGGGCCGAAGTTTGCACTTCCCTCACGCCTTGCGATTACCGGCGCAAACTTACTGGATTCGCTTTTCAAACAGTGGGACCTCGCATCGTGGGTCGAGCCGGGCGCGATCGAGATGGCGCAGTATTTCTGGTACCTGAACTGTGCCAAGGCGTCGCGCGAACTCAATTTCAAGCCGCGCGATCCCGGCGAGACCCTGCACGACACAGTCGCCTACCTCCGTGAGAACTTCCTCGGCAGCAACGCCTTTCGGAAATAAACTTCCTTACTTCGGGGAACTCTTTACCATCGTTCAGCGTCTTATCACCCGGAATTTCCGTTCGCACCACTTCATAAAAGCAGCCTTGCCATCGTGGAGATGCTCACATGGGTAAACTACCGGCACTGGTCCTTGTCTCCTTTTTTACCTGCTTCACTTTAACCGCGAATGCGCAATGTCCGCCGTCGGCCCAACTCGGCGCGACGCCCGTGGAATGCACGCTGCATCCGGGCCAGGTTCACGAGTTCACCATCAAGGTCGAAGAAAACAACTTCGTTCAGGTGGTCGTCGATCAGCGCGGGATCGACGTGATCGTTAAAGTCTTTTCGCCGGCAGGCAAGGGTCTTGGTGAATTCGATTCGCCCAATGGCACCGATGGCCCTGAGAATGTTTCCTTTGTCGCTGTCGCTGCGGGAAGCTATCGCATCTCGGTAGGACCGCTCGATCCCTCCAGCACGACGGAAGGTCGTTACCAGATCAAATTGCTCGAGGTGCGCCCAGCGACGAATGAGGAACTGAAAACAAGTAAGAACCAGGAAGGTGCGAAGGCAAAGGGCCTCGCTCTGTTAACCGACATAGAAGGACTCATCCCGCAAATCAAGTCAGCTCAAACTCGGATTATGACGCAAGTTCAGATGGCCCAAATCTTGTGGGAATCTGATCAAAAGCGCGCGTCGAAGTATCTCGCAGATGCGATGACGGGTTTTAAAGATTACCTGGCGACACTCGATATCAGTAATG
>DASSEB010000186.1:0-26745 GCA_035696765.1 Pyrinomonadaceae bacterium
GTAATAAGGCAAACAAGTTTCGAGATTCATAAGTATTTGCGCAATGGATATCGAGAGCAGATTTACGAGAACGCCCTGGCAAACCGTCTGCGAAAGAAAGGTATTAACGTCGAGCAACAGCACGAACTGAAGGTCTTTGACGAGGATGGAACGTTGCTGGGACTTTTTAAGGCTGATTTGCTGATTCAAAACCAGTTGATATGTGAAATAAAGAGCTGCCGGACGTTGATTGATGAGCACATCGCACAGTTGTTAGGCTATCTGCGCGCATCTCGAATCGAGCATGGTTTACTGATTAACTTCGGCGGACCCAAAATTGAAGTTAAGAAATATATCCTAAATTGATTTTTGTGCTTTTTGTGCCTTTTTGTGGCTAATGGACTTTCGTGAACTGATCGATCTGGCGTCGGAGCGGCTTGGCGGCGCGGTGCTCGTGGCCAATGATGATTTTTTTGCGCCCAAAGAGAATTTGCTCAAACCGAGTGCGCCCGTTTTTATCGAAGGCAAGTACACCGATCGTGGCAAGTGGATGGATGGTTGGGAGAGCCGGCGGCGCCGTACGCCCGGCTTCGATTGGTGCATCATCCGCCTCGGCCTTCCCGGAATTATTCGCGGCATCGTCGTCGACACCAGCTACTTTCGCGGCAACTATCCCGAACACTGCTCGCTGGACGGCGCTGTCTTTTCCGGCTTACCGAGTGACGAAGAGTTGACTAGCGAGACGGTCCAATGGGTGCCGCTCTTACCCCAGATGCCGCTCGCCGGCGATAGCCAGAATCCTTTTCCAATCCAGTATGAAGAGCGAGTGACGCATCTTCGCTTCAAGATTTTTCCTGACGGCGGAGTGGCCCGGCTGCGAGTGTATGGCGAAGTGTTACCCGATTGGGACCAACTCAAACGCGCCGGCGGCTACATCGATCTTGCGGCGGCGGAAAACGGCGCGCTCGTACTCTCCTGCAGCGACATGTTTTTTGGTCACCGCCACAACTTAATCATGCCCGGGCGTGCAGCAAACATGAGTGACGGTTGGGAAACGAAGCGACGGCGTGGTCCAGGTCACGATTGGGCCATCATCAAGCTCGGCAAGCCGGGCGAAATACGTCGTGTCGAAGTGGACACGTCTCACTTCAAAGGAAACTTTCCCGAGAGCTGCTCGCTCGAGGCTTGCAACGCCGAAGGTCTCACGGCCGAAGCCCTGACTGACTTATCGACACCCTGGACCACCGTTTTGCCGCGCACTAAATTACAGGCACATACGCGTCACTTCTTCGATCAGGAATTGCTTGAGGCCGGCGTCGCATCACATCTGCGCTTCAGTATTTTCCCCGATGGTGGAGTGAGCCGCTTGCGGGTTTACGGCACGCTGGTCGAGTGACATGACTCACGATTTCGTATGGCTCAACACACTTCCCGCCGAAGAAGCAGTCAAAGAACTGCTGCAATGTTGTGGGTCGAAGCGCTGGGCGCAGCAGATGGCGACTCGCCGTCCTTATCAAAGTCTTGAGACGCTGATCGAAACCGCTAACGACATCTGGTGGTCGCTGCAACCGGACGACTGGCTCGAAGCGTTTCGCAGTCATCCGAAGATTGGCGAGAAGAAGGCGGCCGAGTCAGTTTCGGCCCGATCGCGTGAGTGGTCAGGCCAGGAACAAGCCGGAGTAAGCAAGGCGTCGCAGGAAACGATTGATTCGTTGGCGACGCTAAATCGCGCTTACGAGCAAAAGTTTGGGTTCATCTTCATTATTTGCGCGACCGGCAAAAGCTCGGAAGAGATGCTGGCTGCATTGCACGAACGCCTCGAGCACGATCCGGCAGCGGAACTGCAAATAGCCGCCGCTGAGCAAAGTAAGATTACCGAACTACGCTTGAAGAAATTGATATAAGATGGGGCCGCAGATTTCGCCGGTGAACGCTGATTGATGAGCACCATCTCCACGCACATACTCGACACCTCTCGGGGAGCGCCCGCCAGCGGCGTTGCTGTTTGTCTCGAAATACAGAACACCGACGAGAGTTGGACCGAGTTGAGCCATGCATGGACCGACACCGACGGCCGGGTGAAACCGTTCTTTCTCGTGGACCGCCCGGTCACAAACGGCACTTACCGGCTGGTCTTTGATACCGAGCCCTATTTCGCGTCGCTTAGCGTCGCCTGCTTCTATCCGCAGGTGACGGTCGTTTTCAACGTCGGCGACGGATCTCAGCATTACCACGTTCCACTTCTGATCAGTCCTTACGGCTATTCGACCTATCGCGGGAGCTAAGCGTTCTTCGAACATCATGATCATAGATCCCACGCTGAGTGAGTGGCTCAACCTGCTACTTCGCTGGACACACGTCTTTGCCGGCATCATGTGGGTCGGCACTACTTACTATTTCACGTGGCTCGACGCGCGCCTGACGGAAGAAGAGAAAGCTGTCGCGAACACCGGCGTCGTGCCTCAAGTGTGGATGGTCCATAGCGGGGGCTTCTACGCGGTGGAGAAACGCAAGGTTCCTGATCTCGCGTCGCGCACGTTGCACTGGTTTCGCTGGGAAGCCGCGACGACGTGGCTCAGTGGCTTCGCGTTGCTGGTCCTCCTCTACTATCTCGGAGGCGGCGTGTTGATCGATCCTGACGTGCGCGATCTCAGTTTAGGCGCGGCGGTCGGAATTGGTATCGGCGTAATCGTCGCGTGCGGATTTCTGTACGACGTGATGATGATGTCGCCGTTGGGCCGTCACGAAAAACTGTTCGCGGCAGTCGCTTACGTTCTCATCGTCGTCGTGGCTTTTGCGTTGACGAGAGTGTTCAGCGCCCGCGCTGCTTACATTCACGTGGGCGCAATCTTCGGGACGATCATGGCGGCGAACGTGTGGATGCACATTCTGCCGGCGCAGAAACGCATGATCGCCGCGCTCAACGAAGGTCGCAAGCCTGACGAGCGGCTCTCAGCACAGGCGAAGTTGCGTTCGAAGCAAAATACCTTTATGGCTGTGCCGGTCGTGTTCCTCATGATCAGCAATCACTATCCGGGCGTCACCTACGGCGATCGGTACAACTGGGTGATCCTGTCAGTGCTGGTGCTGCTCGGCTGGATCGCCGCGAAGTTCATTCGACGAGCTTAACCACGGATTACACGGATTATGAAAGAGATGAGCACTGATCGATCTGGTGTTCCAGGATCTTTGCCTCAGAAAAGTTTTCGAGTTTGCTGAAATACTCCGCGTTGCGATCCAGCGCGTTGCGCGGGACGAGTCCGACGATTTCGGCGCTTTCGATATCGACACCGAGAAGGTTAGCTTCGCGACGGATTGCATCGTAAACGGCAGTCATCCCTGTCACTTCATAGTTGATCAAATTCATCGACACCTGGACCAGGCCCCGCGTGTGCAAGCGAAATCCCAGCGCTTTCACAAACGGTAAACCGCCATTGCGCGCTCTGATCGTTCGCGCGATTTGCCGCGCGATAGCAATGTCGCTAGTGCGAAGGATGACGTTGAACGCGATCAGAAACGATCGCGCGCCTACGGCGATCGCGCCCGCGGAGTCGTGGACCTGCGGCGGTCCTTCGTCAGGCGCACGCTCAGGGTTGGTTGTAATCTGTTCGCGGAGGAGTTCGAGTGCTCCACGACGCACGTCCTCAAGGTTCACTCGTTCAGGGCGCAGCGCAGCTCGCTCGTAGAAATACACCGGTATCGAGAGCTCGTTTGCGATCGTCTTCCCCGCAACGTGAGCGAGACGCACGCACTCGTCCATGGTTACGCCGCGCACGGGAACAAACGGGAGGACGTCGGTGGCGCCGAGTCGCGGGTGTTCGCCCTGATGCAGGCGCATGTCGATAAGCTCCGACGCCCGCCTTACTGCATTCACGGCCGCTTCGACGATTTTCTCCGGTGTCGCAACAAACGTGATTACCGACCGGTTGTGATCGGGATCGAGATGCGTATCGAGCACACAGGCGGTATCGACTGCTGCGATAGCTTCGGCGATCAGCCGGACCGTGTCAGGCTTTCGCCCCTCACTGAAATTTGGGACACATTCGACCAGTGGTTGCATGAATTCATCTTAAGACAAATCACGCAAAATCATGTATTTTCATGTTCGTGCCGCAGGATCGCTTCATCACTCAACGCAAAAACGCATGGCAGCGGCTGGAGGATCTGCTCAAGCTGCTCGACACCGCTTCGCTGCGGCGTTTGCGTCGGGAAGAAGTTCGCGAACTGGGCCGCATCTATCGTCGCACCGCGTCGGATCTCGCGATCGCGCGGGCCGAGTCGCGTGATCCGCGTCTCGTCAATTACCTGAACAGCCTCGTGATTCGCGCCCACGGCCGCATCTATCGCGCAAACGCGCAGGGCGGCAAACGAATTCGCAACTTCTTCACACGCGAACTACCGCAAACGTTTCGTCGCACCTGGCGTTACACGCTACTGTCGTTCTCCGTGTTCGCGATCTTCTCGATCCTGGGCTTTGTAGCGACGCGTTACGATCCGGAATTTTCAGAGCTCGTCGGCG
Source organism: Pyrinomonadaceae bacterium (assembly GCA_035696765.1). Taxonomy (GTDB): domain Bacteria; phylum Acidobacteriota; class Blastocatellia; order Pyrinomonadales; family Pyrinomonadaceae; genus PSRF01. The sequence goes on from DASSEB010000186.1 coordinate 4,499, forward strand.
TCAACCCCGCCTTTCGCGAAATCTTCATCGAAACCAAAACGCCCTGGTGGGAATCGCTCAACGATTCAAACCAGATCGGCGCGAGCGCGATCATGACCAACAACATTCAGGTCACGATCTACACTTTCGCGTTGGGCGCCACGCTCGGGATCGGCACGCTGTTCTATCTCGCATTGAATGCGGCCAACATCGCTTCAGTGCTCGCACTCACCTATCGCGCAGGCTTCGGAAACGATCTCGTGACGTTCATGGTTGCGCATGGTGTCATCGAACTGTCGTGCATCTTTATTGCGGGAGGCGCGGGATTGCTGATCGGCAGTGCGATGATCATGCCCGGCGATCTCACGCGCGCGGATGCGCTGCGAACCCGAGGGATGGAAGCGGTGCGGCTGATGATGGGCGTGGCACTGTTGCTGCTGGTTGCCGGAACGATCGAAGGGTTCATTTCCCCCGCGCCGATCGATCCGCGAATCAAGTACAGCATCGCTGCGATAACCGGAATCGCGCTGTATTCCTACCTGCTCTTCGTTGGTCACGACAAGTAATTCACAACAGCCCGCGTTCCTTCACTCGCAAATACGTTTCCAACAGAGCGGGCGCCAACGCCGCTGCCGTGACGTCAAGCGCCAGGCCGCCTACCGACTCCACCAACCGCAGCGCAGCTTCGCGATGATGGATGATCTCTTCCGCAACCGACTGAGTAAAAACATCGCGAACTGACGTTGGACTTTGACGGACCACCGCTTTCAAATCTCTGTCAGCAATCGTAACAACCAACGGCAAATGTCGCGGGCGCAGGATGTGAAGTGAGTTCAGCAACTCCTTCGAACCTTCCTCGTCCACCAGATCAGTCAACAACACAACCAGCGCGCGGCGTTTGCTGTTTGCCGCAATGAACTCAAACGCGTGTGGATACGAAGGCTCGATCATCTCGGGCTCGACCGCGTGTAGAGCTTCGAGTGCTGCTTCGATGTGATCGCGCCCGCGACTCGGCGGCAAATAGCTTTTGATCCGTCGGCCAAACACGACCACCCCGGCGTTATCACCTGCGCGTGCCGCTGCGGAAAATAGCGCCAGGGTCGCGTGCACTGCCGAATCGAGTTTTGTTTCCTGCTCGATACGCGCAGTCATGAGACGGCCTGCGTCGAGCGCGATCAGGATCGTTTGATCGCGCTCGATCTGATACTGCCGCGTGGTGAGTTTTCCGCGGCGTGCCGTCGCCGTCCACGAGATGTGTCGCAGCTCGTCACCACGCACGTAGTCGCGCATCGATTCGAATTCGCGTCCCTCGCCGCGCCAGGAAGTCTTGCGATGGGACGAAACAACCGAGCGCGCGCCGAGTGCTTTCAACTCCGCCTCGCGCGCGCGCCGCATATTGGGATAGACCTTGACGGTCACCGGCTCGGCCACATTGATCTGGCACCAGACAAGCCTGAACCGCGATCGAAAACGCAACGCAGTTTGTCCGAACTCAAACCTGCCGCGGCGCGGCGGTGTCACTCCGTAGATGAGCGTCGCCGTGCTTTGAGCTTCAACGTGCACGCGTCCTTCGCGCTCGCCGTTCAAAATCATCTGTGGCGGATATTCGTCTTTAATTACCAGCAGGATTGGTCGATTCGTAGCGTTTTGAACGTTGATCCTCACTTCGGTCTCGGCTCCCATCGCGAAGCGGCTGCCAAACTCGCGTGAGATCGTCACGCCTTTCGGAAGACTGCAGAACCGCGATTCGACGACAGCAGCGACGAGGAGCAGCAGGTTGTACGCAAGCGCGATCCAACGCAGCCACGGATGTTCCCACGAGAAAGCGAGCGGAATCAACGCGAGTGCAATGAGGAAGTAGAAGAGGCGCGTGAAGACAAAGCGGTTGCGGGTTTTCACGGAGGAACGAGCAGGGGATGCGTGTTCCTCCGTAAAGATCTGTGGCCGCACTGCTATCTTGGCACCTCTGCAGATTTCAAAATGTCGGTGATCACGGAATCGGGTGTAACGCCGTCGAGCTCCGCCTCTGCGCGCAAGGTCAAACGATGACGCAGCACCGGAGGCGCAACATCGCGCACGTCGTCGGGAGTCGCAAACTCGCGCCCACGAATCGCCGCGAGGGCTTTCGAACAAAGCAGCAACGCCACGGACGCGCGCGGACTGGCGCCGTAGTGAATGAACGGATGCGCGCGAGTGCGACGCACGAGATCGACCGCGTAATGCTGGACGCCCGGTTCCATTCGCGCTTCTGCTACTTCGGCGCGGCAAAGCGCAATCGCATGCGGATCAGTGAGTGGTTTTATGTCGACCTGGTCCAACCGCTTTGAATTGAAGCCGGCGTCCCAGCGCGCCAGTACTTCGCGCTCCTCTTCTTCGCTTGGATAGCCCAGCAAAATCTTGAGCTGGAAACGATCGAGTTGCGCCTCGGGCAACGGGTAAGTGCCTTCATACTCGATCGGGTTCTCGGTAGCTAACACTGTGAAGATCGACGGCAACGGGTATGCTTCGCCGTCGATCGTTACCTGCCGTTCTTCCATCGCTTCCAACAGCGCGGCCTGCGTTTTTGGAGGCGTGCGATTAATTTCGTCGGCGAGAAGAATGTCGGTGAATATCGGGCCACGGCGCAGGTTGAAGTTTGAAGTTGCGATGTTGAAAACGTTCGTGCCGGTGATGTCGGACGGCATCAGGTCGGGCGTGAACTGAATGCGGCTGAAGCTGGCGTTAATGATTCGCGACAGCGTCTTCACTGCCAGCGTCTTGGCGGTGCCGGGCACGCCTTCGATCAGCGCATGACCTTCAGCCAGCACGGCGATGAGGATCTGTTCGATCGCGTCATCCTGTCCGACGATTACCTTGCGCAGTTCATTTCGAATGTGTTCGACAGTGGAGGCAACGGTTTCAGTCATTGATTGTTTTCGGCTTGTTTACAGGATTCGCATGATTGCGGTCAAATGTTTTCTGCTGCTTGTCGCGCGTCGCGTGAGCGCATGCGGAGGCCGAGATCTCGTTCCACCTCGCGCAGCCGTCGCACGAGATCGATCGTCTGTCGCCAGTTGATCGGTTCACCGTTGATGGCGTCTTCGCATTGACGCATTAACGTCTCGAGCTTCTGTCGATCGATCGTCGAGCGCTCGGCTATGCGCGCGGCGATCTCCGATCGCGAGCTGTTGTAATTCACTCCAGCATGCCGGGCGAGCACGCGGCGCATGCGTGTGTAGATGTTTTCAATCGCGAGATCGAAAGCGCGCGAACGCTCCTGCAGCTCGGCCATCGAGGCGACAAACTCCAAACTCGAACGACGATCGACGTGTGGTAACGGCAAAGGACGTCCGAAGCGGCGCGCATTCGTCCAGAGAATCAAGAGCACGAGCAGAACGATCTGCCCCGCGAGGGCCAGCACGGGTGTGCCCGCGAAGTAACTGGCAAAAGCGTTTTGCGTGACGCCCTTGCCTTGATGATATTCGTCAAAAGCGATCAGCCCTTCCCCACCCGCCAGCGTATTGATCGCGAGTTGCAGATTATCGTTCAAACTGATGCCGCCGTTCGCAACGAGGTAAGGATCGCTCAGCACAACGATGCGGCCGAGGCCGTAAGCGTAGTCGACCAGCAACGCTCCCTTTTGATCGGCAATGTGCACGATTGGGGCGCGTGACTCCCGCGCTTTTCCCTCCGGATTTTCGAAACTATCGAAATCAAACACGTCCGCGTCGCCTTCAACCGGAGGCACGATATAAAGCCTCGAAGCAAAACGTGATGGGAGTACGGTGTCAATGCTGCGCGTGATGAGGGTCGGCTGCACCGGTCGCAGTGCGGCGACGTCCTTCGTCATCTGCGAAGCATCGGCAGGGTTGACGTCAAGCGTCGGAAATTCAAACTCTCTCGAAGAGATGGCCCAACCGCCTGACTTTGGTACAAGCTCAGGATGAACGTCGCGATCGATGAGGACGAAACGGCCACCGCGCGATACCCATTTGAGCAAAGACAACGCTTCCTCTTCCGTGTAAGAGATCTGCGTTTGGCCCACTACGACGAACGTCTTGACCATCTCCCCCGAAGCGCCGAGGAGTTTGTCGGGAGTTTCACGCCAGCGAATGACCTTGTAGCCCGATTCGTTCAGAAAGTCGTGCAGCGCCCGAGTGCCTGTTGGTCCGGAGTGATACGTCGAGCGATTCGGGTTGAACTCGTGGTCTTCAACTTTGTCCTGCTTAACGTACGTGAGTGAATTGATAATGACGAGCAATCCGATGATTACTACGAACGTCAGGATGATGGTGAGTCGCTGGCGCATCGTGAGTTAGTTTCCGGTCTGCAATGCTGAAACATAGCCGGCGCGAAAGTCCTGCCAGTCGTTTGGAGTTGCTTGCGCGAGACCGTACGAGTGGCGTTCGAAGCTATCCGTGAGTCCTCTCATTCGCGAATGAAGCTGGGGAGCGTTGCGGAGCGAGTTGAGATAATCGCGATTCGTTTTATGTTGGGCCAGGCTGATCAATTTGCGATCGCCGAGTTCGACCAGCAGCGCAATGTAGCCTTTGCGAATGGCGGCGCGCAGATCGCCGCTGCGCGCGAGTGCTTCAGCTTCAGAAAGTAGATCGGTCGACGTCTGCTCGGGCTCGAGTCGTTCGCCGAGGACGATTCGTGCTTTTCGCTTCTTCGGAGTTTTATGCCTGCGCGTCCGTTGGAAACGCGTAAACAGGATCTTGATGACGTAAAGAATCAGAAACAATGCCGCCAGGATGACGAGTATCTGCGCAACCTGCGTGATTAGATTTGCGCGCCCTGGCTCCATGGGAGCACGCTTGGGAAAGAGCCCCGCGAGCCAGCGGAGGAAATCCTGTATCAAACGACTCAGCGCGTTCGGGCCCCGCGCGCCGGTCACGTATTCCTGGCGAGCCAAAATACTTTCGAGTCGGGTTTTCGCCCAACCCTTGCTCTCGGCGGGGGGCGGCGCGTTCTGGCGTTCGGTGACACGCGCTTCAACTGCTTGAAGACTTTCGAGCAGCTGTCTCAACTTTTCGGGCCGATCGACCGCCTCCGTAAGCTGCTTCAGATCCCGGTACAGCCAGGAGTTGTCGACCTCATAAACTCCGTCCGGCGATTCGATCGTCTGGTGCTCAGGGAGTGCGGCTTTGATACCTTCAATCGTTTGATTGAAACGATTCTCGTAATCGTTCGGGTTCTCTTCCTCGTCACTTTGAGTAAGTGTGTCGAGCGCGGTGACCGCCTTCTTCAGGTTCTGGTGGTAATCAGCAATCGGAATTGCGCTCGCGTTGGCAGGAAACAGAAACAGCAGTGCAGCGAGTGCAAACAGACGACAACGCTTTATCGAAATCTGAGACATCAACGAAGTTAGCCGAGATTCAAAACGCTGCCTGTCGCTCTGGGCGCTGGAGGTGGTGGCTTACGCTCTGAGTGAAGCGCGGTTCCCAATGGCGACGTGACGTTGATGTCCGGGAGCTCACCGAGCTGCCGTGCCGCCATCAACTCAATGTCGTAACCCTCGTGCCTGACTCGCTCGTCAACATAAAGCAGGGACAGTCCAAGCATCCAGACCGGCGTCAGCAGTATTGAACTCAACGGACCAAGCACGCTATAAGCAATCGCGTACCACGCGGGCCACTGAGCAGAGTTTAGTGGATCAACTCCGCTGAGGTAGCCGTACCAGCCCAGTGGAATCAATAGAATCATCATTGCGGAGTTGGTGGCGAAAGTCGTAAAGAGGGTCATCGCCATCAAACGTCGCACATTGCCTCGCGCCAGAGAAAAGCTACGCGATAGCGCGTCGAAAACTCCTTTGCCTTCGACCAGCATCACCTGCGGCACGTACGCCACGCGTCCGACGATGAAGAAGAAAACCCAGAGTGCTAATGCGGTCGCAACTACAAACCCAATCCCCATGATGATCCCAGACAGCCACAGCGGAGCGAAACTCGCGAGCGCCATCGAACCCAGGATGAAGATGAATATGGCCATTTCCCAACCAACAAACGCGGCGACCGAAGAAGCGAGAATCCACGCGAGAACAATCAACGAAGCCGTCAGTAGTCCCCAAAAACGGGATCGTACTGCGCGATAAGTCGCACTTGCAGTGACTGTATCATTGCGCAGCAGATGGGCCACCAGCGTGCGCGTCGCGCCGCCCATCACTACGACCGTGAGCAGGTAACCGCCCAGCATGATCACGAATGACAACGCCCACAACAATCCGTAGACGAAGAGATCGCCGTTGTCTGAAGTGGCGAACACTCGTTTCATGCTGATTGAAAACAGTATCCAGCCGACTGCAACGATGATCACCGGCGGAGCTGCTGTCCTGATCAGGACGAACAGGTGACGCCGGTACAGTCTGACTGCGCGATCGATTAGATCGCCGGCGCCGAGAGGTGCGAGAGGGAGTTGACTAGCTGACCACGTTGACATCAAAAAAGCCGATCAACTTTTAATTCTGCAGGATCAAGCGGAGCGTCAAAAGCGAAGCCTGATAAGTTGAACACCCAATCAACCCTCGCGGGCCTGACTTCTGATTGGATCGAGAGATGAAAGTTGTAAGTGTGCGGTAAGTTCAACCCTGCTTCTTCTTTGAAATCAGAAAACTCTTCGGAAGCTTCGAAACGCGCGCTGGACGCCTGTTGATTGGTGGCCGACGGCAAGCTGCCGCCGCCGCCGGGAATTCTGCGCTGCTCAGTTGCGTAAATCACTCGCGTGTACTCGGTGCGCACGTGCCGGAAAGTTTCGGGTTCAAAAAAGAGAACGATCTTCATATCCGAGCCGCCCTTGTGCGGGCTGTACTTGAGTGCATGCAGCTCTTTGCCACCAATCTTTTTCAGGCCGGCGTATTCGAGTTTCGGATTTGTTTGCTCAAGATTCAGCAGCGGCCACGATTCTGACAACGTGCCGCCGGCCAGTCCCTCTTTGAAGATGACGTCATTGGCAACGAAGAACTGGGCCAGGCACGTGCGAGCCCCGGGTTTGAATTGACTGGCGCCGAAGTTCTGGCCGTTGAAGTAAAGGAATTCGAACGGATAGTCAGGCGTGTCGAACTTCATGCTGATGAAGTTGACCGGGCCTTGAGAAGCCATTACCACTTGCCCGCTGACCTGACCTTCTCCACAAAACTTCACCGAAACCGTCGCGTCGCCTTTGATTCTCGTGCCGTGAACGCGCGCGCGTGCTTCGGAGGATCCAATCGACTCGAGATGCTTTGCGACGACTTCAGCGGGTGTGAGCTTCGTATCGGCTTTTGCCGGGATCGTGCAGATAACGAGACAGGTCAAAAGAAAAAGGGGGCGCAGCTTCATGGCGTGCTAGTTTACAAGATTACAGGGTTTACAGGACGTTAAAGTTTGTCCCGTAAACCCTGTCAGTCTAAAAGCCCGTCAGTGTTAGAACGTAAACTTCCACGCGAGTTGGAGAATTCTCGCATCGAACGTGCTGTTGATCTTGCCGAAATCGGTATCGTTGATATCGAGCGAATTCGGCACCGAGAAGTTCGTATGGTTGAAGACGTTGAAAGCCTCGAGCCGTAGTTCCATACCCAGGCGCTCTTTGAATCTAACCCTCTTGATGAGCGCTGTATCGACGTTCCAATAACCCGGACCGTCGACCGGCGTCAGACTCAACTTGCCGATCGTGCCTGCCGTCGGATGCGTAAAGAACTCCGGATTCGCCCTGCCCTGTGAGTCGATCAACTTCGGATCGACGACGAGCGGAAGCCCGGTCTTTGGATCGAAGAACAATCCAACCATGCTTTGCAGCTCGGGTATTGTCAGGGTTGTGTTTGGTGTGTTGTTACCGGAGCGAGCGCTGCGATTCAGAGTTCCGCGTCCGGAAGTAAACGTAATCGGCCTTCCTGTTCTGAACTGCGCGATACCGCTGATTTGCCATCCGCCAAACAGCTTGCCGGCAAATCCACCACGGTCAAAGAACCTCTTGCCTGGTCCAAACGGCAGTTCGTAAACAGCGTTCGCCTTCAACACGTGGTGCACGTCCTGGTTGAGGCGCTTCTTCTCCTGCACATCGCCAATTGCGTTGTCGAGGTATGGAGAGAACTCAGCTTGCGCCTGTTCGGCGTTCGTGAAGGCCTTGCTCCAGGTGTAGTTCACCTGATAGTACCAGCCTCCCGTGAAACGCTTGCGAATCTCGGCTTGCAAACCGTGATAGTTTGACCAGCCGTAGCTGCCGATGTAGTCGGTCACGAAAGCGTTCCCGTTTGTAGGCAGGAAGAAGTCTGCACCAATCGTCGAGGCGTTTGCTCCGATTCTAAAATTGGCCTGACAACCCTGAATCGGATTCTGGATGAAATAGGTGCAGCGGCTTGACAGGTAATTGGATACCAACTCTCCAACCTGACCCTGTTTAATCAAATTGAGAATGGTCGCGTTTGTAAGGTTCCCACCTCGTGCAGAGGTAGTAGGATTACCTAACCTCGGGAAAATAGTTAGCGGTTGACTGCCGGGAATTGCCGGGTTGAAACGTGCATCAGTGCACTTTTCAAGCGGCGTTCCCGATCCGGCCAGCGTCGCGCCCTGTAGTGCGCAGTTGCTCTGTGCTCTCAGGAAATCGGCGAGGAAACCGTTCTGGAAGATGATCACCTGGTTAGTGTCGAGCCCGCGGGTCAACTGCACGCCGCGATTGCCGACGTAACCGACTGAAAGTGCGGTGTCCTTGAAGATTTCGCGTTCAATACCAAAGTTCCATTGCTCCGCATAAGGCGTCTTCAGATTGAACTCGGTGGTAAACAAAGTGGGCGTCTGGCTAACCGCGAGATTCTCTTCTATTGTTCGCGGCACCTTGAAGACGGGCGTCACTATCGGAACGATTCCGCCGCCGCTAACTGTGCCGGTCAGGTCCGTGGTCACCGTCGACTGTAGTCCCGCATTGCCGCCGACTGAAGAGTTGTTCAGCACTGTAGCGTTGTTATCGATTGCATAAGCGATCGAGTAACCGCCACGAATCGACGTCTTGCCGGTCTTGAACGGGTCCCAGGCAAAACTGAAATTCGGCGCCCAGTTGTTTAAGTCTTTCGCAAGGAACTCTCGCCCGGTGCCTTTGCCGGCGAAATCGAGAACCGCTTTCGGATTGCTCAGCGCTGCGAGTGACGTATCAACAGGCATTAAACCCAGACCATCTCTTTCCGTGATTGGGGCGATGTACTCCCAACGCATTCCGAGGTTCAGCGACAAATTCTCTTTTATGCGCCATGTGTCGCCGCCGTAAAACGAGAGAGTGTTGTAGTCAAGGTGCCTCCTTGAACCAACACCGCGAGTAAAACCGGACGTCTTGTCGGCGACGTTGAATGTCTGCACACCGGTGTTGATGGCGCCCGTAACAAGCGCCAGCAGGTTGTTTGCAGTTGTAAATTGCGAACTGGAGAGCCCGCCGGGAAAGTTCGTGGTGTTATTAACTAATGGAGTGGTATTCGTCGTCGTGTTGAAGGCCAGATTGTATTGGGGAATGATCCCGCCATCGTTGAAGTTAAGGATCTTCACCCACCGCGCCGTTGTTCCGAATCTGATTACGTGTTCGCCCTTTACCCACGTCGTGTGGTTAATGAGGTCATGGTTCCTCGGCGCGCGGCCTTGCTGCAGAAAGTTCTGGATTGGGTTGGTGACGTTTGTACTTCCTCCTACATTCGGAAATCCCAAACGATAACCAACGTCGAACGTCTCGCGATTGAAGAAGACCGGCGTGCTGGAAGAGAAGCCAAAACGCAGCTCGTTCGTGATACTCGAGGTCAGACTCGAGATCCACGCCAGCGAATAGCGCGGACGAGATGACTCCTGTCCTCCACCCGGCAGACCTGGAAACTGTTCGCCGATATCGTTCAACTGAACATCGTTCGGCAGTTTCGACAGGAAGTGAGAATAGACGCCTTCAACACGATGTTTTTGGTTGATCTCATAATCGATGCGGAAGCCGATGTTCCGGCCTGTGCTGCCATTTGGCGTGTTGAAGCGAAAGCCAGCGGTGTTGCGATTGTCGCCGCGCGACGTGTTGTTAGCCGCCGGCGTTAGAGCCAGCAATTGCTGAACGCGCGTGTCAAGCGTTCGGCCCGGGGCTAAGGCCAACAGGTTAACTGTGTTGAGCTGGCCGTTGTCAGTACGAACGTAAGTGAAATTTCCTGTGCGCGCTGCAGGCAGCAAAACCGTGCGGTTCGGCGTGAAGTCCTGCTTGGTGTCGATGTACTCGTAGAAGAAATAGAAGAAGAGTTTATTCTTCTGCGTCCAGAATGGACCGCCTTCCCCGAATCTTGGCAGCGCAAACGGTCCGCCTCCGTTGAAGCCATACTGATGTTGCAGCAGCTTCGGCTTCGGCAGGCCGGTGGCGTTATTGAAAAACGCATTCGCATCGAACTTGTCGTTGCGATAGTAATCATAAACTTCGCCGTGATAACTCGAGCCGCCGCGCGGAGTAGTCAGCTTAATCTGCGCAATGCCCAGGCCGTCATCCGGTCCTGCGTTCTGAGTTGTAACCGAAAACTCAGCAACACTCGCCACGCTCGGCGTGTTCACGCCAAAGAGCCCATCCGTGCGCACGAAGTTGTCGTTGATCTCGATTCCGTCCCAGGTGATGTTTGAGAAGGAACCGCGCATTCCGTTGATAACTGACTGTCGCGTATTAGTATTGGAATTCACGCCCGCCATGCCGCCGGCGAGATTGATTGGATTACGACCGTTCAACGGAAGATCCTGAACTTGTTTGACGTCGACCGTGGTGTTCAGCTTGGCGTCTTCGGAGCGAATAAGCGATTGTGCGTCAGAGGCAGTGACGGACACCGTTTCCGCAATCCCGCCAGGCTCGAGGGTTAACGAATTCAAAACGACGGGAGTATCGACGTGAACCTGCACGTTGCTCACCTGTAGTTTTTTGAATCCGGTTCCTTCCACGATAACGAGGTAGTTACCGGGGCGCACATCAGCGACAACGAAATTACCTTCTTCGTTGGTGACTGCGGTTTTCTGATCCTTCGTCGCGGCGTCGACCAGCGTGATCTTTGCGCCAGGGACGTTTGCGCCGGCAGTGTCTTTGACTGTACCGCTAACCCGGCTTGTGACAGTTTGCGAGAAGGCTACTGAGCCGCAAAGTACGAACGTACTAAGCAGGAGAGTAAAGAAGTTGATGCGCCGCACAGGACTAAATGCCTGCGCGGCGCCTATAGCAAAAGCGTGGGCAGGAAGCTTAAAACTTCTCATCGTGGGCTCCTTTTGAGTTGGGCTCCGCCTGGTCGTAGGACTCGCCGCAGGCGGGTACTCTCTGAGTTTTACTTAAACCTAGAGGGACTCGGTGGTTTGGTAAAAGAAATCGAACGAAATGGTTCGAAACAGCCCGCGGCAATAGGTGTGCCCGTGAGTCTCAACTAGAGGGCTGACGTTTTTGGCTGGATTTGAATACTTTCGTCGCAGCAAGAATCGCCAGAAATGCAGAAATTTGGATCTATCTGCAAATAATTGAATCGCGTTCAAAATTCGGCGACGTGTGAACCTACTATGGTGAGGCGAAAATTATTTGACTACTTCCATTTCAAAGTAGAGTTCTTTGCCACGAAAGATGGTGGAGAGATAGAACTCCCAAAACTTTCGCGTGAAGCGCAACGAAGGCCAGCGCTGATCGAGATTGACCAGGAATTCAATCCCCAACGCTCGCCAGAGATTTGCGAGACTCACATGGGTCGTCAACGGCTTGAGCTCTGCTGACGTGTAGAACGGAAACGGCGTCCGCGACGGAACAAAGCACGTGAACGAGTAACTGTTGAAATGGTTTCGGTGAGTGGGATCGGTCGGCCAGTCAGGATTTGAATAGTGTGGGGTAACGATTTTCAGCCGGCCGCCCGGCTTGGTGATTCGATGCAGTTCCGTGACGAACCCGAGTACATCCGGAACATGCTCGATGACGTGGCGGCAAATGATCTCTTCAAATTCGTCGTTGTTGAAAGGATACGGGAAGGTGCCGAGATCGTGAATGACGTCTGCGTGGCTGCGCGGGTTTGCATCGATGCCGATCGCGCCGGGAAATTTGTTTTGTCCACAGCCGACGTCAAGAATCCTCATTTCCTTCTCTTAACCTCGGATGACACGGACGAAATCCGGATTTTTGATCCGTGTCATGCGTGGTTTATGCATCAGTGTTGTTCAAAAGCAGTGTAGCCAGTTCTTGCAGGTTTACGGCATGCACCGGTTGACCAATCGCGCGCGACACCTCGCCGAGTTTCATTCCATCCAACATTATTGCTTCATCACTCTTCAGCATCTGTCGCGGTATCACGACGAACTCGCCCGTTGCTCTGTCACGCGCGTTCACCATATCCTGACCGGTGAGCAAACCCGCCACCGAAACATCGCCCCCGAAGTAACTATTTTCCAACGGCTCGACTGACAGTCGCGTCCCGAATCGGGCGTTCAACGTGTCGATCATCTTCTGCAGCTCGGGCGCGAAAAGTGTGCCCGTGAAGATCGTGCCGGGCTGCTGACTCAACCGCGAAGCGTCTCGTTCGAGTCGTCGCATCAGTTTGCCAAACTCGTTTGCGAAAGATCGGACCATGCCGACGCCGTCTTCAATCTGCGGATAGTTGCCATAATGCGATCTCGCGGGGATGCGCCGTCCGGCTTTCAAATAAATCTCGTCTCCCAGGAGTGCGAAGTTTGTTCCCAACCGCGCGTGAAGCTCTTTTTGCAGTGGAGCAACTTCATCGATAACTGTGCGACAGAAAGCAGGCGTCACTCGCGCAAGACGCGCATCGGTGTTGTAACGAGTAAGACCAAGCGGCACGATCGCAACGCTGGTTATGCGCGGATACTCAGCCGCGAGATCGAGGATCGTTTTCTTCAGCACTTCCCTGTCGTTGATCCCGGGACACAACACCACTTGCGCGTGAACTTCGATTCCTGCATCGAGCAGCCGTTGCAGTTTTGTGGAGATATCTGCGCGCTGTTTGTCGATACCGAGCATGTATGCGCGAACGTCCAGATCAGTCGCATGCACGGAAACGTATTGCGGCGACAGGCGTTGTTCAACTATGCGGCGCATCTCGTCTTCGGTGATCGACGTCATCGTCGTGTAGTTGCCGTAGAGGAAAGAGAGACGCACATCTTCGTCTTTAATAAACAGTGAAGGCCGCGCATCCGCAGGGTTGCCGTTGCAGAAACAGAAGATGCACTCATTCGCGCATTGTCGCGGCACGATCTGTTCGAACGCGAGGCCAAAATCTTCGCCTTCGCCGCGTTCCAGTTCTACTTCCCAGTCTTCACCACTCTTCTTCCGCACCTCGAGCACGAGCTCCGTTTCCCCGGCAGTGTGAAACCGGAAATCGAGATAGTCGCGAACGACCCGACCGTTCACCTTAATTATTCGGTCGCCGGATTCCAGATCCATTTCCGCGCCGAGACTGTTGGGAAGCACGTCACAGATCTCCACCCCACGACGGCGGATGTTGGTGACTGCTGGTGTAACTGCGAACTCGTACATTCAGTTCATACTGTGCCACAGATTTTCACGGATCGACACTGAACGAGCTCGATCCGCGCTCTTTATCAGTGAAATCCGTGGCTCAAAATAGGGAAAACACTGATTATTGGGTTTTTGTTATATTTGACTTATGAAGAGACCTCTTTCCATCGCCGCCGCCCTTCTTGCCTGCCTAATCTCAGTATCAGCTCAGGAAACCGCCGGCGTTTTGCCGGTAAAGGCTAACGTCAACGATCCCGCAGGCGCAAACGTTCTGGAATTGACCGCGATCTATCGCGTCGGCGTCGGCGACGTGCTCGATATTCGTTTGCTGAACTCCGCGAATAGCAAGTCGACATTGTTCACCGTCATCGGCAGTGGCGTAATCGATCTTCCAGTCGCAGGCGGAGCTATTTCAGTTGCCGGTCTCACTCCCGAAGAGATTCAAAAGCGGATTGCGGCGGAACTCAAAAGACGCGCGGTTGAAGAAAACGCTCGCGTGTCGGTGGCCGTGCGCCAGTATCTCAGCCATTCAGTAACGGTGACTGGCCTCGTCGTCAATCCGGGCACACGGTTTTTGCGGCGCGAGATGGTCCCGCTTTACGTTGTGCTCGCGGAGTCGCAATTACGTAACGACAGCGGTCGCGTGCTCATCATGCGCGCCGGCACTCCCGGAGAAGCTCACGACTTGAGCGATCCCGCAACACTCAACCTAAACGTTCAATCCGGCGACGTCATTACAATCACGAGCCGGCCGCAAGAGTTCTATTACATCGGCGGGCGAATCAACTACCCGGGGCAGAAGTCGTTCCAGCCAGGGATCACGCTGCTCCAGGCTATTCTCGCTTCCGGCGGTACGTCGCGATCCGAAAACCGCGTCGAGATCTCGCGCGAAGGCACTGATGGCCGCCTCGTTACAACTCGCTACAACATCAAGCAAATCAAGTCGGGAGCTGTCGAAGACCCCAAACTCAAGGCGGGCGATCGCATCGAAGTCGGCCGCTAACCTGGGCCACAAAACGGCACAAACACCACACACCGGCCGTGAATGAGTTTGTGTTTTTGTGCCTGCCTGCGGCTCAAATTCATTGACAATCCGAGCCCTCTTTGTTAGTTATGCAGGGCGATTCGTGCCGCCCCTGACAATCCAGCGAACTAGACTTGCGTTGATCCAACTTTCAATAGTGGACGAGTACAAGTTCTATGAACAATAAACTTAAGCCTGCCCTGATAGGCGGCGTCGTTTTAGGCTTACTCTCAGTCATTCCGTTTGTCAGTGCTGTAAACGTATGCTGCTGCCTCTGGGCGATTCTGGGAGGCATGCTGGCCACGTATCTGTACGTAAAAAACTCCCCAATACCAGCCACCCCTGCTGACGGCGCTATCCTGGGCGCGATCGCTGGAGGCGTGGGCGCAGTAATCTCGATAATTCTCGGCATACCCGTCTCGCTCGCGATGGGACCGACGATGAGAAACCTCATCGTCGGCATGGTCGAAAGAATCAATCCGCAGCAGGCGGAGATGATGCGCCAGCAGTTTGAAACCGCCGGCTCGGCTATTGGTCCAGTCATCATTAACGCTCTTATTCTTGCTGTCCTACTGTTTGTTTTCTCAGTAATCGGCGGCCTCCTTGGTGTCCCGATTTTCGAAAAGCGCAAAGCCGCGCTGCCACCTCCTCCGCCAAACATGGGCGGCGGACCGGGCGGATACGCCGCGTAAGCGACGCTCTTATTGATCTCCGGAATCTTTCAAAACTAGTCTTCAGGAGAAACTAATGGCTCAAGAATGGACTCCCCCGCCCGGAACAGGAACGCCCGGCAGCGTTCCTAACTATCTGGTGTTGGCAATCATCTCGCTCTTCTGTTGTCTGCCGCTCGGAATCGTCGCGGTAATCTTTGCGGCCCAGGTGAATAACAAGGTCGCGGCCGGCGATACCGCAGGCGCCCTCGATGCTTCAAAGAAAGCAAAGATGTTCAGCTACATCGCCCTCGGCTTGGGATTGGCGGGAATCATCTGCTACGTACTGTTCTTCCTAATCATGGGTGTTGGCATGGGTTTGGCGGGCAGCTCTAATCTTTAGACCGCACATGCGGTACTCAAAACATTTCGACTCGCGCTTCGTATTTATTTGCCCGGGCTGATTCGCCAGCCCGGCAAAATAAGACGGAGCGCGAGCCGATTGGAGACGTAAAAGCAAATGAGCAGATACTGCACAAAGTGCGGAGCCATTAACGATGATACGGCGCAGTATTGTACGAACTGCCAGGCTTCGCTTACTCCCGTGAGCACCGGTTATCAGCCGATGCAGTCTGTCAATCCCGGCATGATGACTGACTGGAAAGCGATGGGCGGCGACAAAAAGATCGTGGCCGGCATACTCGCGATCCTGGTTGGCAGTCTTGGCGTGCACAAATTCATCCTCGGTTATACGACTGAAGGACTCATCATGCTGCTGGTGACCGTCTTGACCTGCGGCATACTCGGAATCGTCATGAGCGTCATCGGTATCATTGAAGGCGTAATGTATCTCACGAAGTCAGACGAAGAGTTTGTAAGAACGTACATACAGAGCAAGAAGGGCTGGTTTTAAGGTTCCTCCCACAGCGGCTTCCGGCCTCACTTTACTCCGATAGTCATTCGAGGCAGCATATCGTCGTCATGGATCGTGAGTTCATCTACCGGCGGTCAACCGTCATTGCAATCTGGTCGTTGCTGCTGGCCGGGGCTGTTTACTTGTTTGTGTTTGAACCTGGGAAGTCGGGTTTCTTTCCTATCTGCCTCTTTCGATACTTTACCGGTTTCACTTGTCCCGGCTGTGGCTCGACTCGAGCGTTACACCAGATTGTTCATGGTCATTTCCTGACCGCCTTCACACTCAATCCGCTTTTGCTCGTGTCGATTCCATTTATGCTGTGGGCGTTTCTTCGTTACAGCATAACGGTGCTGCGTGGCGGCGTGCCGCGGCCGAATGCGTTGCCGGCGCCGTACATTTATGCGTTGTTCGTTGTAGTCGTTTCGTTCTGGATTTTTCGTAACACGTCGTTCTATCCGTTCGTCTCGTGATTAGCACGGAGGTCTCGAAAATGCGCGTGGCTCTTGTTCTGCTCGTCTTGCTCGTGTTCATCGTGCCGAAGCCACAGGTTCGTGTGTTGGCGTCGGGCACTTCGTCTGTGCGTCCGGTTCACACGTTCTCGATCGTCGCGCGTGATCCTGCTACGGGCGAGTTAGGTGTGGCCGTGCAATCACACTGGTTCTCGGTTGGTTCTATCGTCGCGTGGGCTGAAGCAGGCGTGGGAGCAGTGGCGACGCAGTCGTTTGTCGATCCGAGTTATGGGAAGAATGGTCTTGACCTGATGCGTGGCGGGAAGAGTGCGCCTGATACTTTGAAAGAACTGCTCGCGAAAGATGACGGGAGAGAAGTCAGGCAAGTCGCGATGATCGATGCGCAAGGACGTGTCGATGCCTGGACCGGCAAGAACGACATTCAAGCAGCGGGTCACATCGTCGGGAAAGATTTTTCTGTGCAGGCCAACTTGATGCTCAACGACAAAGTTTGGCCGGCAATGGCCCGCGCTTTTGAGAACACGCGCGGCGATCTCGCCGAGCGAATGTTGGCCGCACTGGATGCGGCGCAGGCAGCGGGTGGAGATATTCGCGGGCGACAGTCAGCAGCGATTATCGTCGTCACCGGCAAACCAACCGGACAGGCGTGGAAAGATCGCACCTTCGATCTGCGAGTCGACGATAGTCCGGAACCGTTGCAGGAACTACGCCGACTGGTGAAATTACAACGTGCCTACAACCACATGAACGCAGGCGATCTGGCAGTCGAAAACAAAGACAATGAGGGCGCGCTGCGCGAGTATGGAGCGGCGGAGAAGTTGGTTCCGGACAATGCCGAGATGATCTACTGGCATGCGGTGGCGCTAGTGAATATGGGCCGCGTGGATGAGTCGCTGCCGTTGTTTCGCAAGGTGTTTGCGATGGACCCAAACTGGATCACGCTGACTCCGCGACTGCCTAAGTCGGGGCTCCTGCCGGACGATCCGAAGATTATCGAGAAGATTGTTTCTGCCGGTGGCGCGCGGAAAAAATAGGTTCTTTTTTGGGCTTTTAGGATCTAAACTAAAGCTCAACCCTTGACGGCCACTGACCTCTCACCTTATAAACAAAGGCACTCTTGTAGCCCCGTCCTCCCGCCATTAGGAAACGAATAGAGGCACTAAGCATGCGTACCCTTACCCCCGGACAGTGGTATCTGCGTTTCACCTGTGAGCACTGCAACAGCAAACAGATTCTTTTTCAGGATCTCTCGCAAGGTGAGGCTAAGATCAAGGCTACTTACGTCGTTGAGTGTGCGAACTGTTTTCACAAAGGCTCGTACGACGGCGAACACATCGAGCGCTACCAGCACCCGTTAGAACACGACACGTGAATCGGCGTTCTGTTGATTGGTCCTGTCAACCACCAAACACAACGCCATGATGAAGTAGAAGACCGTCACTACTTCGGAGTCTCCCCAGTTGTAATGGACCAAGCCACTGGTGAAGAAGCCAAGCGCGCCGCCTAACGCGCCGACTGCCAGGCCTCTCGAGAAGTTTGCGAAATGCGAACCTCGGATCGGCCCGGGTTCTAATTCGCGACGTGAGAGTCGCCAGAGCATGCGGATGTAGACCGCAAATAAAATCAACCAGACGATTAGCGCCGGAACGCCGCGTTCGAGCGCTATCTGTAGCAGGTTTGAATGCATGTGGCCGATCGGCTGGCGGCCGTTGTCAAACAAGCCCCACTCGCGCCAGTGTCCTTTAATAGAATCCATCCCGACGCCGACCAGAAGATGTCGTGGTTTACTGACGAGTAGTTCAAACCCTTCTCGCCAAACCGTCTGGCGCCAGGTTGTCGATTGATCTTGCCTGTCGATGAATCCGATGCTGCGCCTCTGCTGAAGCAAAAAGATGCTCCCGAGGACGAGCGGGACCGCACAAACGCCCGCGATCAGGATCGTGCGGCGCGACGACGCCAGCAACAACATCGTGACGGCAGAAACCGTGAAGCCAATCCACGATGCTCGTGTGACTGTCATCCCAAGCGCAAAAACCAACCCGAGCACAGCAAGGACCAACAACAATCCCAGCAGGCTCTTCTTCCGCGTCAGCGCGAGAAATATTCCTAAAGCGAGGGACGCGATCAGTTGCAGCACTTCGGCATACGTGACCCAGTGGTTATAAAAACCGGTCGCTCGCCAATCGCGTCCGCGCGACCAGCCACTGATTCCCAACTGTTCGAGGGCGTTTGTTCCCGGCAGCAACTGTCCGCGTGGGACTTCCAGTTCCGGCATCCATTCAACCCGATAAATCCTGACTTTCGCGACGGGCGTTCCAGCAGCGAGGGCTGCGGCAATCTCTTCGGGACTATCAACACGATGCTCGTCAATTTCCCAAACAATGTCGCCGTTGACGATCGGACTCGGCTGAGTGACAGTCCTCGTGCGAAACACTGCTTTCGCGAGCGGACTGCCGGGCGCGACACCCTGTACCTTCACGCCCTTGCCAATCGCGAATTGTCCGGCTGTGAGCAGCACGTTCAACATGCACGAGCCGATGAGCGTGAGGGCAAGCAATCGCGCCAGGCGAAGCGAGCGCACGTTCTGCGACACGAGATAGACAATCGTGAAGAGGCTTGCGGCGCGCATCTTTCCGATCGACATGACCGGGTTGTAAGAGAAAATGCCTGAGACGCCGCTAAGGACGAAGAAACCGATCAGTGCATAATCAACCGGCGAACGAAACAGCGTCGGGCGCGGATAACACACAAATCGCGCCACCCAGAAGCCGAGGCCCAGTAGCCACGCGGTCTGCGTGATGGCTATCGAATGAGGCGCGGACGCGGCAATGAGAAAGAGGCAGCCAATGATGGCCCAGTCGAGCCAGGTCGAAATCTGCATACGCGGCATATTAGAATGCTGCTGGTCTTTTATTCCATCTCAAAAGAGAGCTTTCATGCGCGCCATCCCGTTAATCCTGCTGTCAATCTTCTCAATCGTGTCTGCCGTTTTCGCACAAACGCCTGCGGATCAAGTGAAATCGATCCAGGAAGACGCGCGTGTGAAAGCCGCCGTCGAGTACATCGATAAGGATCGCGATGGGATCCTGCGCGAGTGGATCGCGATCACTGAGATCAACGCGCCTTCGAAACACGAACAGGAGCGCGCGAAGTTTATCGAAAGTCTGCTTCGCAAACACAAGCTGGAGATCCGTTACGACTCCGCCGGTAATCTAATCGCGACCCGCAAAGGCACCGGAGGTGGTCCAGTCACCGTATTCGACGCTCACATGGACACGGTGTTTCAGCCGGGTCTAAAGATCAAAGCCACCGTTCGCGAGGGCCGTGTATACGCTCCCGGCATTGGCGACGACACTCGAAACATCGAAGCCCTGCTCGCAACGATCCGCGCACTCGACGCCGCAAAAATCCAGACGAAAGGCGATCTCGTCTTTTTGTTCACGACCGACGAAGAAGCCGGAATGAGCGGCGCCAAGCAGTACACGAAAGAGAACAAAGGAAAGGTTGACTACTACATCGCGCTCGACGGCGGTTACGAAGGATTCACCTACGCCGGTATCGGCATCAACTGGTATCGCCATCACTTCATTGGCCCAGGCGGTCACACGCGTTCGCGCACGCCTCCTTATTCAGCAACCTTGCCGATGGCACGTGCGATTGCACGCATCTACGAATTGAAGGTTCCAACCAATCCTTCGTCAAACTTGAACATCGGTATGCTGGGTGGATCGGAAGTGCCCAACGCGAAGGCTTCAGACGCGTGGTTCTCGCTCGATTTGCGTTCAACCAGCAACGACGTGATTGCAGATCTGGAAAAGCAGATCGCTGCGATTCTCGAGGAAGAAGCGAAGCGCGAGGGAATGACAGTGAAGACGGACGTGATCTCGACATCACCCGCGGCTGTTCTGCCGGGCAATCGCGAGTCGCAACTGGTGAAGGTGGCGGAGGCGGTGCATCGCGCGATGGGCTTCGATCCGCCGATCGGAAATGCCGGTTCGAATAATTCCAGCGCCGCACTCTTGCAGGGCATCACATCGATCTCGACCGGAGCCGGGCCATGCAGCGACTCACACGCGTTGACGGAGAACTGCGAAATCGAACCACTTTATAAAGGAATCAAAAAGATCCTCCTCCTCGAGCTTGCCCTCGCCGGTCTCGCTCAATAGATCTGGATCCGTGGCTTCAATCCATCTAATCCGTGGTTAAAACCCGCTCAGCATCACGAACCCCGTTCGGAGTATGATCTTCAAATCCAACAGCAACGACCAGTTCTCAATGTAAAAAAGATCGAGCCGCACCATCTCTTCAAACGGTAACCGATTTCTTCCAGAGACCTGCCACAGCCCCGTCAAACCCGGTTTCATGTCGAGCCGCTTCTGGTGCCACAGCTCGTAAGCTTCGACTTCGTACGGGATCGGCGGCCGTGGTCCAACCAGGCTCATATCGCCTGACAACACGTTCAGAAGCTGCGGCACCTCATCGAGACTGGTGCGCCGCAAAATCTTCCCGACTCGCGTGATGCGTGGATCGGCGAGGAGTTTGTAAGTCGGTTTGTGATCGTTCCCGAGGTTCGCCTCGGCTCTGCCCGCAATGAAAGCGCGCTGGTATTCGCGGTGAAGTTCGGGATCTGCGTCGGCCCTCATCGTGCGAAACTTGTAAAGGAGAAAAAGACGGCCGTCCATTCCGACTCTTTCCTGCGTGTAAAAAACAGGGCCTTTTGAATCCAACTTGATGAGCAGTGCAATGAGCAACCAAAGCGGCAATAGAAGGGCGATCGCAAGTGCGGAGATAACCAGATCGAAAGTGCGCTTCAAGATCCGCGCGCTGCTCGACAAAGGTTCACGGAACAGACGAATCATCGGCAGGACGCCGATCTGATCGATTTCGGTCTTGCGCGGCAGGCAGTTGAACAAACTCGGCGCGATGCGAAATTCAACGCCGCGTCGACGCCCGCAACGCATCATTACTTCGAACAGCGTGTCTCCATTCACCTGCGGGTCGGCGATGATGACTTCGTTGGCGCCGGAATCGCGAATCACCTCGGGCAGCGATTCGAGCGTGCCGATGACTGGAACGTCTTCGTATGTGATCGGGCCGGCCGCTACTGCGCCGGCGCCTGTTTCAACTACTCCGATGACGCGGTAACCAAGCGCCGGCCGCTCGCGCATCTCTCGAATGAACAAAGAAGCCTCTGGACCACGGCCGACGACGAGCGTTGGAATCAAATTGATCTCGCGGCTGCGTGCAAACGTTTGCACCGTCCGCATCACGAACCGCAGCATGCCTACGCTGAACAGCACGAGGAGAAAATCGGCGACAAACACTCCGCGTGCGTATGAAAACGCGCGAAACTCAAAACCGCCGCGATACAAAAACGCTGCTGCGACGATCAGCAGCGAACCGATGGCGGTTGCTTTAAAGATGCGTATGCCGTCGTCAACAAAAGAAAACTCACCGCGCACGCGGTACAGATCGCAGTAGCGAAAACTCAACAACCTGATGCAAACGACGAACAGCAGCAGCGCGCCGTACGGAGCAAAACGATGGCTCCAGGCCAGCGTGGTCCCTGCCGCAAACACCGAAGCCCGCTCACGAAAATAGAAGGCAAGCATGAAAGAGAGGGCAGCGGCGAGTGCGTCGGCAACAACGAGCGCGACCTTGACTGAAGGCACGATCCATTTCGGTGCGCGCCCTGGCACACGCACGAGGCTGGCGTCGATCATCGACTGTCGAGTTCGTGCTGCTCTCACCGGTTAGTTAGAAACGAT
>DASSEB010000187.1:0-3636 GCA_035696765.1 Pyrinomonadaceae bacterium
CTCTGTGGTCGTAGAAACTCGAGATACAACAACCACAGAGTCACAGAGAACACAGAGGTTGCACAGAGAAGAAGTTCAAACTAAGACACTACCTAATCCTGTCGTCCGGTAAAAAGGAGACGGCAAATGCGCGCTGAACAAATTACCGAGCCTGTCGCTTACCACGGTGAAGGACCAGTGTGGTCGGGGCGTTGGGGCGGTTTGCGTTTTGTGGATATGCTGGCCGGCGACATTCTCTCGCTATCCGATGACGGCAGCGTCGATCGGCGACATGTTGCTGATGTTGCCGCCGCCATTCGACCGCGTAGTAAAGGCGGAACGGTCATCGGAATAGAGCGCGGTTTCGCCCTGGAGAACCCCGATGGCACTCTCATTCGCCTCGACGAATTGTGGACCAACGATCAGGTGCGTATGAACGAGGGAAGCTGTGATCCCGACGGACGTTTCTATTGTGGTTCAATGTCGCGAGACAAACGACCCGGAGCAGGAGCGCTGTATCGCCTCGATCCGGATTTGTCTGTAGGTGTAGTTTTGCCTGATGTCACCATTTCCAACGGACTTGAATGGACCAAGGACGGATCACGCGCCTACTACAACGATACTGCAACCTATTCTGTCTCAGTTTTCGACTACGATTCGCAGGCGGGATTGATTAACCGGCGCGTGTTCGTGGATCTTTCCGCCGAAGGCAAACGCCCGGACGGCTTGACTGTCGATGAGCAGGACGGTGTTTGGGTCGCCCTCTCCAACGGCAGTGCCGTCAGGGGCTACACTGCGGAGGGAGTCCTGGCCGAAGTCATCGAGGTACCGGTAAAAAAAGTGACGGCCTGCACCTTTGGTGGTCCACAGCTTGATCGGTTATTCATCACCACCTCGCGAGAAGGCGTTGACGCCTCCACAGATCCGCTAGCCGGATCATTATTCCAGGCGATCGTCGGTGTGCGCGGGGTTCCTGCTCGTGAGTTCGCCGGTTGAGCAACTGAATTGGAGGAACTGGAACGATGAATTATCGCGAAATTGCTTACGCGCTACTGCGCGCAACGATGGGAGTGATCTTTTTATTCTTTGGCATCGGCAAGTTCATCGGCGGCATTGGCGGTTTTGTCGGCAACGTAAACCAGCAGTTCTCCGGCAAGCTCCCCGGTATCCTGGTGATGCCCTTCGCTTATGCTATTCCGTTCGCCGAGACGATCGGCGGCCTGCTCATTCTGCTGGGGCTGTTCACTCGCGTAGGGCTGATCATTACCGGATTGCTGCTGATTGGACTGACGTTTGGAATGGTGATCCTGGGCCAGGCGCCAATCGTGGCGCATAATCTTCAGTACGCGCTCGTGAACTTTGTCTTGCTGTGGTTCAGTGACCTAAACGGCTACTCGCTCGACAGGTTAATTCATCGTCCTGAACGTCATGCAACTCCTGGTTAAAGACGCCAGTTACAGCGGGGCGCCGAGGAATGATGCGAGGCGAAGCAAGTCCGCGAAGACTCCCGCTGCCGTGACTTCCGGACCAGCGCCCGGGCCTCTCACAATCATTGGCTGAGTGTTGTACCGCGCCGTCTGAAAGCTCACGATGTTGTCGCTACCCGTAAGATTTGCAAAAGGATGATCCAGCGGATAAGTGCGCAAGCCGGCCGACATATTACCGTCACTATCGATGGTGCCTGCGTACCGCAAGACCTGTCCTCGGGCACGCGCTGAATCACGCAGTGCAGCAATCGTCTGGTCGTGTTTACCCAACGAGTTCAAATACTCCTCAACACTCGACGAACGTAAATCTTCGGGCACCATGCTTTCCACCTCAACTGCTTCCATCTCAACTTCAAGGCCCATCTCGCGCGCGAGAATGATCAGCTTCCGTGCCACGTCTACGCCGGACAGGTCCTCGCGCGGATCGGGCTCCGTGAAACCGAGCGCCTGAGCTTCGCGCACGATCTCAGAGAAACTACGCGCGCTGTCGAGTGAGTTGAAGATGTAAGAAAGTGTGCCGGAGAGCACGCCCTCGATCTTGATGATCTCGTCGCCGGTCTCGATCAAACCACGCAGCGTCTGAATGATCGGCAGCCCGGCGCCAACGTTTGTTTCGTAAAGAAAATACCTTTGATACTTACGGGCAACTTCGCGCAGGCGGCGATAAGATGCGAACGGCCCGGCGTTGCTCTTTTTGTTTGGCGTGATGATGTTGATTCCCCTCGATAACCAGCTTTCGTACTCCAGCGGCAACTCCGCACTGGCAGTCGCGTCGATCAGCACGGCGTGCGGCAGGTGAGCGGCGCGCACGTGAGTGACGAACTCTTCGAGGTTCGCAGCCGCAGAGCTCGCGCGCAGCTCTTCGCGCCAGGCGTCAAGCGACAGCTGCCGATCGTGGAGGACCATCTGGCGGCTGTTCATGATCCCACGCACCCGCAAGTCGATGCCGCGCTGTTCACGGAGCTCTTGAATGCGAGCGGTGAGTTGGCCCAGCAACGTGCTGCCGATCAGTCCGGTGCCAATCACGCCGATTGAAAGAGTTTGGCTCGAAAGATAAAAGGCGGAATGCAGCGCTCGCAGCGCCTTGGTGGCTTCGTGTTGTTCGACCACGGCGGAGATATTACGTTCCGACGATCCTTGCGCGATTGCGCGGACGTTGACGCCCGCTTTGCCGAGCGCGTTGAAAAACTTTCCCGCCATACCCAATCTTTCGATCATTCCGTCGCCGACCATAGCGACAATGCAGCAACTCTCTCTCAGTTCTACCGTCTGCACCTCGCCGCGCTGCATCTCCGCGAAGAACGTTTCCTCGACGGTCCGCTTTGCAAGCTGCGCATCGCCACGCGGAACGGCGAAACAGATCGAATGCTCAGAGCTCGCCTGCGAAATCATGACGATCGAAACGTCAACCGCTCGCAGTGCGCCGAAGAGTTTATGGGCCACACCAGGGATGCCGATCATTCCGGTGCCCTCCACATTGATCAGCGCCATGTCTTCAACCGCGGCAAAACCCTTTACCGGTACGTCGGAGGGTGAAGAAGCTGAGATCCTCGTACCCGGAGCATCAGGCTTGAAAGTATTTTTAATCCAAACGGTGATGCCGTTTGCGATCGCCGGCGACATAGTGTTTGGGTGAATGACTTTAGCGCCAAAGTAAGCAAGTTCGGCCGCCTCCTGGTAGGAGAGTTCCGGTATGACTAACGCATCCGTGACGA
Organism: Pyrinomonadaceae bacterium; assembly: GCA_035696765.1. Lineage (GTDB taxonomy): Bacteria > Acidobacteriota > Blastocatellia > Pyrinomonadales > Pyrinomonadaceae > PSRF01. The sequence continues at coordinate 3,182 of DASSEB010000187.1, forward strand.
GTCGCGGATCGGCACTGAACACACCGTCAACGTCGGTCCAGATGATCACCGAATCAGCTCCGAGCAACGCGCCGAAGATGGAGGCCGAGAGATCGCTGCCGTTTCGCTTCAACGTCGTCGCGATTCCGTCGTGTGTGGCAGCTATGTATCCGGTGATTATCAGAAGCTCAGTATCGCCATGCTGTGCTCGCCAGTTTTTTAACTTCTCTTGCGAAAGCTGCCAGTCGATAGCAACGGTGTTGCCATTCGGTTCTACGACGAGCACCTTTCTTGCGTCGAGCCACGTTGAGGAATGGCCACGAGCTTCGAGATATGCGTGCAGTAGTTGGGCCGACCATAACTCTCCATGACCGGAGACGAATTCCACGATGCGTTCGGAGGGAAGCCTCGTGATCCAAACTCCTCTTAACACCTCCGCGATCGCGTTGAAGTCAGAATCAACAACTTCGCGAAGT
>DASSEB010000188.1:0-26286 GCA_035696765.1 Pyrinomonadaceae bacterium
CGAATGCCCGGACACATGAACGTGTTGCTCGCCGAAGCAAACGTCCCCTATTCAGCACTGTACGAACTCGAGCAGATCAATCCGGAATTTCCGACAACTGACGTAGCGGTCGTGATCGGAGCAAACGACGTCGTCAATCCCGACGCGCGCGACAATCCCGGGAGCCCGATCGCGGGTATGCCGATTCTGGAAGTCGATCGCTCGAAGTCGGTTGTCGTCTTGAAGCGTGGCCAGGGCAAGGGCTTTTCGGGCCTCGAGAACCCTTTGTTTTTTAAGCCCGTAACAGGCATGCTCTATGGCGACGCGAAAGACACGTTGACCAGATTGGTTCAAGCCGTCCAACAAGCTTAGCCACAAAAAGGCACAAAAGGCACATAATTAAATAACTGGAGCATTCATGCGAAGATTTTTAACCGCACTCGTGCTGACGAGTCTGCTCGTCACCACATCGCCCGCAACTTACGCTCAACGCGCTGCGGCGAAGTCCAAAAAGGCCGCTGTATCCGTAACCGCCCAACGCGGCGTCGATACAATTTCCGCAGACCAGATTAGAGACTATCTGACGTTCATCGCTTCCGACGAAATGGAAGGTCGCGACACGCCTTCGCGCGGACTCGACGTGACCGCAAAGTTTTTAGCGGTGAACCTGTCGCGCTGGGGATTGAAACCGGCCGGCGATGACGGCACTTTCTTTCAACGAATCGAACTGCGACGCAATCGCGCCGATAGCGGGCAAACAAAAGTCGAATACGCCGGCCGAACATTAACGACCGGAACAGACTATCTCCCCGCCGGTGGCTCTGGCACTGTTAACGGGCAGCTTGTTTTTGCAGGCACTGGCTGGTTCATCAAGTCAAAGGAGATCGACGCTTACAAAGGCATCGATCCCGCCGGAAAGATCGCGGTGATCTTCGGCAGTCCAAATATGATGCCGCGCGGCATTTCGCGCGCAGACTTTGGCAAGCAAGGCGTCGACTTCATGAACCCAGCGGACTACGCTCGCAGCAAAGGCGTAGTCGGTCTGATTTACGTTCCTGACTTTCAATATCTCGCAAACTGGCAGCGCAATCGCGCGCGTCTGATGGAACGCGGCTCAACCGTCGTGGCCAAGTTTGTAACTGATCAAACTGCTTCATCTATTCCATCGATTGTGATCTCGCCTGAGATGGCCAATGCGATCTTCGCGGGTGAGCGGCAGCGGGCCGCGGACATCTTCAATGCCTCCTACGAAACCCTGCCGTCCGCATTTGTCATGACTGAGCAGAAAACGATCAGCATGAGCATTGCGAGCAACACGGAGACAATCCCAACGCAGAACGTGATCGCGGTTTGGGAAGGGGGGGATCCGGTATTGAAAGCGGAGTACGTCGCGCTCGGCGCACATTACGATCACGTCGGCACCGGTTGTCCTCCGGCCGGTGAGGATAGGATCTGCAATGGCGCGGACGACGACGGTTCAGGGACGACAGCGCTCCTTGCGATGGCCGAGTCACTGGCCAAAGCGCCGACGCGACCTAAACGTTCAGTCTTGTTCGTTTGGCATTGCGGCGAGGAAAAAGGATTGTGGGGTTCGAGATATTTCACCCAATTTCCCACCGTGCCGCTCAATCAGATCGTCGCGCAGATCAACATCGACATGATTGGACGAAGCAAGAAAGAAGGCGACACGAACGCGCGCAACAAGGATCTGACCGGGCCTGATGCGATTTATTTGATTGGCTCGACGATGATGAGCACCGAACTCGGCGAACTCGTAAATGCCGTCAACAAGTCGTTCCTGAATATTACTTTTGACACTCGTTACGACGACCCGAACGATCCGAATCGCTTCTTCTTCCGCAGCGATCACTACAACTACGCGCGCAAAGGAATTCCCATCATCTTCTTCTTTGACGGAGTTCACGAAGACTACCATCGTCCGGGCGACACGGCAGACAAGATCGATTACGAGAAGATGGAGAAGGTCACGCGCACGATCTACATGACGTTGTGGGAGATTGCGAGCCGCCCGGCGAGGTTGAAAGTCGATAAGCCGCTGCCGGTTCAGATATCAATACTTGGAAATTAGCCACGGATTTTACGGATTGTGAAAGCAGGATTAACGCGGATCAGATCGTTCGGATAATAATTTTCGGTAAGCCTCGGCGCGTGAGAGACGAAGCTCACGCGCTGCTTTCTTGAGCGCCGCGCGGTGGTCCAGGCCCTCCTGCTCGAATTGATTGACTAATGCGGCGACACTTTGATCCGATGTGACTGTCTCGCCGATCACAGTTCGATCAATCAGCACCACAATCTCTCCGCGAACATCCGTCTTTTCCGTGTAATCCGCGGTTAACTGACTCAAACGTCCACGCCTGATCTCTTCGTGTAGTTTCGTGAGCTCTCTTGCCACGACGGCCTCACGCTCGCCAAGTATCTCGTACGCATCCTTGAGTGTGGCCGCCAAACGGTGCGGCGCTTCGTAAAAGATCAACGTCCCGGGCACCGATCGCAGCTCGTTGAGGCGAGCGCGGCGCGCATTTGATTTTGCCGGCAAAAAGCCTGCGAAGAAGAATTCATCCGTTGGCAAACCTGCTGCAATCAATGCCGAGATCAGCGCGCTTGGACCAGGCACCGGAACCACTGCTATCTCGTTTTCAATCGCCGCGCGAACAAGCCGGAAACCAGGATCGCTGATCGACGGCGTTCCCGCGTCAGAAACAACCGCGACGTCGCTTCCCTGCCGCAAGAGATCGATGAGCTCGGCTGCGCGTTGTTGTTCGTTGTGTTCGTGGTAGCTGACGGTTTTTGTAGTGACGCCGTAGTGCTGGAGCAGCTTGCGCGTGTGCCGCGTGTCTTCGCATGCGATCAGCTCGACGTCTCGCAGAACCTGGAGAGCGCGGTGGGTGATGTCTGCAAGATTACCGATGGGAGTTGCGACGAGGTAAAGAGTGCCAGGCATCGCAGGTATTTTCAGACAGGATTACGGGATTAACAAGACTGACAAGACAAAGGGCCCCGGTAAGAACCGAGGCCCTCGGAAGGATAAACCAGCAGGGTTACGAGCGGACGTTAGATGCGGGTCTTACTGAGGGAATGGAATTCGTCTCCACCAATCGTTGTTTCGGTTATTGTTGCGATCGTTTCTACGCCAATCGTCATTACGATCGTTGCGGCGCCAGTCGTCATCGCGGCCATAACCGCCGTTATATCTAAAACCGTAGGCGTTGCTGATGTAGCGCAGCTCCTGCTGGATCTGCGACCACTCGGACGCAAGCCTGCTATCGAATCGGCGCGAACCAGCGACACGGTCTACCTGTTGACCTTCTTCCAGCACGCGTCGAGCTTGATCGGCACTGCGGTTCAAATCGCGGCCGTTGCCAACTCTCGATTTCAGATCGCCGACTGCATCACGGAACTGATGTACCTCGTCGTTAATTCGATCTTCGCGGCTTGATCCATTCACTCGGCTTCGATCAAGCGCACGGTCCACGTCACGCTCAAAATCTTTTGCTAAACGATCCAGTCGATGCACTGAATCGCGCAGTCCGCGGTCGTCGTAGCGTCCGTAACCGCGATTATCCGGATAACGATCCTGGGGATACCATTGCGCTGCCGCTACAGCGGGCAAGCTGAGAGCCAATATCGCTGCAGCAAAGATTGAAAACTTCAGTGTGTGTCGGTTCATTTCTTTCTATCTCCTCAGATATCACTTCGACCCTGCGACTTCTTTGGCAAGTGCCGTGCCTTTTCGCCAGGGCCGCAAATACAAGTGTTTTTGAGGAAAACAGGGAGGATAAACTCGAAAACGTGCAGAGACTGTCGGAAATGGTTGCGGGCCACAATAAGGCGCAAAAGCACAAAATTACTTTTCAGGCCGATCGAGGAGAAGAGCGATGTGGCGGCGCATGTCGGTTTCGTGCAAGGAAAAGGCTTTATTCAAGACAGACTGCCAGAGGGGCGTGCCTGTCTTTGTTTTAATCAACAACAACTCTTCACTCGCTTGGCGAATTCCCAGGTGACGAATGTTCGCGCACGCCAAACCACCTCCGCGCACAAACCCATCGCGCGGCACCCGCGGCCATCCAGCTTCAACGTAAAGCGTGCGAACTCCGTTGGTGAGCGTGAGGAGATGTCCAACCATCGTCGACGATGCGATCGGAAAACGATGATCGTCTTTCTTCGAGATCTGAATGCTCGCGCCGGCGCGATTTGCGTCGCCGGCCAAAGTCGTGAATCCCGCAATCAACCAATCGACGCCAGCCTTGCGCAACAGGTCGTTGGAATTCTTGAGCGACAGGTACTCCATAACATCCTTGCGGCCCGCGAGGCGCGCCCTGTGTTCGGCTTCGGACAAAGCCGCTGCCCAAGCTTCATCTAGTTCGCTCATATTAGCGTGCCGATGGTATCATGAGCGCCGATTCGTCCCCCCACAATCCCAGATGCGGAACCCTATCGACATGACCCCATCATATCGAGGCTTAAAGCGCCTGTTGGCGATAATCCCAGCGGTTGGTCTATTTCTGCTGATCAGCGTAAACCCGCTGGCCCAATCGGGCAAACTGCCCGCGCCCGCGAGTCACGTCAGCGATTTTGCGGGAGTGCTCGATGCTCAAACGAAGAGCCGGCTTGAAACGCTGCTTCAAAACTTGAAAGAGAAGAGCAAGATTGACTTGTACGTCGCCACGGTCGAGAGCACTGGCGAACAGGAGATCTCTCTTTACTCGCAACAGCTCGCGCGTGATTGGAACATCGGCGCGAAGACCACTCGCGGTAAGAGCCTGTTGCTCGTTGTTTCGACAGCGTCGAAGAGTTCATTCACGCAGTTCAGTCGCACTGTGCAAACGCAGTTGCCCGATGGTGTGTTGGGTGAAATGACGTATCGCATGCAGGGACCATTGGGTGATAGTCGTTTCGCTGAGGCGATCGATACGGGTGTACACGTGTTCGCGAATGCACTCGCTGAGAAGATCGGTTTCAACGTCGCCGAGCTTGAATCAGCGGCGGTGGCAGTCAACACTCCTGAAGTCAAAAACGATGCGCCAGAGACTGTTCTGGTCAGCGCGAAACCACCATCGAAGACGCGGCGCCGAACAGTAGCCGATGGTCCAAAAGCTGTGGCCCAGGCCACGCCGCCAGTAGAAACTCCGCAAACAGATCCAACGCCAACTGAAACTCCAGCTTCGGAACCAACTCCGTCCGAATCGCCGAAGGCCGAACCCACGCCTGCTGAGTCGCCAAAGATTGACCCGGCAAACACAACGGGCAGGAAAGCGAGCGCGACTACAAGAATCACTCCAGTCAGAAGGAAAACTCCTGCCCAGATTGCGCAGGAAGACGCGGACGAATCGGAAGAAGTCGAACTAACGCTAACACTGCCGTTGGACAAACGCGCGGTAAAACTCAAAGAGTGGCTCGACAGTCATCCGAATTCCAAATCACGAGCACGCGCCACTGAATTACTAATCAGCACTCACGCGGGACTCGGCGATCAGAAGTTGAAAAACGGCGACATCGCCGGCGGCATCGAACAGTTGTCTAGCGCGATCGAAGAGGCAGACGTCACTATCTCCGACCAACTGTTCTCGGGAGTGATTGCGCAAATTCCGACGAATCTCTATTTGCGCGGCGAACGTGAAGCGGCGTTGAAGGCAGCGCAAAATATCGAGGCCAAGTTTGGCACGGATCCGAAACGGCTGATTGCTATCGCCGGGTTTTATCTGGGGATCGAGGGCGGCAGTGAAACAGTTCGACTCGCCGAGAGCGCCCTCAAGCTGGCGCCGGATCTTGCCGAAGCGCATCGTATCCACGCGGTTGGGCTGCACATTTCTTTGCGGCTCGATGAAGCTATTGCCGAATACAAGCGCACACTCGAACTCGACCCGACGTCGAAAGTATCTCGTGGCAGTCTTGCCGATCTGTATCGCGCGTCAGGCAAGACTGAGGAAGCGCTCGCCCTCTACAACGAACAACTCGCTGCGGACCCGAAAGACAAAGCAGCACTCGCGGGCAAAGTGATTTCACTGTTCGAGCTCGGTCGTAACGACGAAGCAAACAGTGCTTTCGAAGCTGCGCTTGCGCTTGAGCCACGCAACCTGCCGTTGCTGGCGGGCGCCGCTTACTGGTTCGCTGCGCACGACAACAACGAGAAGGCTTTCGATCTGGCTCGCAAGGCGACGGCGATTGAGCCGCGTTACACGTGGGGACAGATCGCGCTCGAACGGTCGTTGCTCGCTTTGAAGCGACCGCTCGACGCAGAGCGCTCGATGCGTTACGCGCGACAGTACGGGAAGTTTCCGACTCTCACGTACGAACTCGCGAACGTTTTGTCGTCCATGGGACTCTACGAGGAAGCCGCCGAGGTCCTTCGCGAATCGTTCACACTAAAAGACGGTCAGATTCATACCTATCTCGCCGGACACTTGCCCGCGAGTGAAACAGGTTTTCTCGAACTACTTGCGCCAGAGCGGCGGGCCGCAATCTTCCAGTCAACTTCCGCCGACAACGCTGCGAACGCAAAGACCATGAAGGCGCTGCTGGCTCTAAACACCGCGCTCACTCCGGCTGAAGGCGAGAAGATCAACGAGCCGGACGCAGTTGCGGCCGCGCAGGATTTCGCAGCCGGCACCGACGAGATGCGGGCATTTCGCCAACTCTACGCCGCCAGTCGTTTGCTGCGAAATGGAATCGGTGCATCAACCGCGCTCGACCTCATCGCGGCGGCGAGAAAAGCTTCGGATGAAGCGCTCAAAGTTCCAGTGCTCACGATGGCGGTGCAAGCTGATGAGTTCCGAGACTTGCGAGCGCGCGCAATCGCTTCCGGCAATGTGCCGGACGTCGCGGAAGCGCCGCATGAAGTGCTGGCAAACATTCTGAAGGGACGCATCGAAGACCTGCACGGGTGGGCACTCTTCAACCAGGAAAAATATTCGGACGCGATCAATCATCTGAAACAGGCGTCGGAGATTTTGCCCGCCCAGACTCCTGCCTGGCGCACTGCGCTCTGGCATTTGGGCGCGGCGCTCGAGCAATCAGGACAGAAGGACCAGGCACTCGACGCTTATCTCAAGAGCTATCGCGGTGGACCAGTTGATTCGGTCCGTCGTTCCGTGATCGAGCAACTGTACCGCAGTGTCAAAGGTTCACTCGAAGGACTGGATCAGCAGCTTGGCGGAGATGCAACAGCCAGCAGCACGCCGGCGACGACTACTCCCGAACCCGCTCCTGCAGAAACTCCGAAGCCGGAAGCTACTCCTGATCCTTCACCGGCTCCCGAATCCCGGACGATGTCAGACGAGGCGCTGAAGAGCGTCGGGTCGCGCTTGCGCTCAAACGTCAAAATCACCGGTCGTATCGTCGACTCAAACAACGTCGGACTTGCAGACGCGACGGTTGTGTTGATTAGTCCTTCAGGAACAGTGCTGGCGTCGACAACCGACAACAAAGGCAACTACTCATTCACGATTGCGCCGTCGCAGAAGACGTATCGAGTGATACCGTCGAAGGAGGGTTACACGTTCGCTCCGATCGATCGAACGCTTTCCAACTTGTTTGAAGATAAACGCGAGGTCGACTTCCTCGGAAGCAAGCCTTAGCCACATAGAAAAACACGGATCAGAAAGAGCTTCTGATCCGTGTCATTAGTGTGAATCTGTGGCTTACTTGTTGTTGCTTCCGCCCGGAGGAGTTCCGATCGGTTTTCCCTCGGAGTCGTACAGTTGGACTTTCCCATACTTCGCCAGGATCTCACGGGCCTTTGCCGCATCACCTACAGCTACGACCTGCAAGTGCTCCATATCGAGATATTTTTGCGCGACGTTCTGAACGTCTTTAGCCGTAATCGCCGCGACCTTCTGCGGGTACGTGTCCCAGTAATCCGCGGGTAGATCGTAAAGCTTCTGCGTGATGATGTTTTGCAGCAGAGTTGTCGGCTGTTCAAGCGACAACGCAAAGCTGCCGACGATTGCTCTCTTCGCGTTATCCAGTTCGTCGGCAGTCACCGGCTCGGTACGGAGGCGGTTGAGTTCATACATGAACTCCTTCATCGCGCCTTCGGTAACGTCGGTCCTGACCTCCGAACTCGAAATCCACGTACCTCTGAATTTCGACCCGCCGAAATTGCTGTACGCGCCGTACGTGTAACCTTTGTCTTCACGCAGATTCAGGAAGAGCCTGCCTGATGGACCACCGCCGAGAACACGATCCGCGAGCAGTACCGCAAAGTAGTCAGGACTGGTGCGCTCAATACCGAGAGTTCCCAAGGTCAACACCGTTTGAACCGAGCCGGGGCGATCGATCAAATAGATCCGAGACTCGGCCTGCGCGGGAGCTGGGGGGATCGTAATTGCGGGTACGTCGCCTTTCTGCCAATCGCCGAATGCCTTCTCGAGCTTCGGCATGATGTCTTTCATCGTTACATCGCCGACGACCGCGAGAATGGCATTGTTGGGACGGTAGTAAGTCGAATGAAAGCCGGCGAGATCTTTGCTCGTGAGCTTCTTGATCGACTCCGCCGGCGGCGCGATCAACGCGGCCGGGTGGTTCGTGCCATAAATCGCGCGATTGAACTGTTCCGCCGCGAGAAACTGCGGAATAGATCGTTGAAACTGAAGTTGATCCAGCGTACGTGTTTTGTACTTGTCGACCTCAGCCTGCGGGAATGTCGGATTTCGAATCACGTCGGCAAACAGATCGAGTGTCTGGTCCAGGTTCTCGACCAGGCCACTCACGGTGATATTGCTGGTCAGCGCCGAAAGGCCTGAATTTGCAAACAACGTCGCGCCCAAAGCATCGATCTGCTCCGCGATGTCCTTGCTCGAACGCCTCGTCGTTCCTTCACGCAACAACGACGCGGTGAAGCTCGAGAGGCCTCGATAGTCAGGTTTGTCTGCAAGACCGCCACTCAACACCACCATCTGCATACTGACTGTCGGCAGCTTGTGCGACTCGAGCAGCAGCACTCTCAAACCATTCTTCAGCGTGGCTTCTTCGGCGCGAGGAAGTTTTACTTTCAGGACTTCCTTGTTGACGGGCGCTTTGCCTTTGATAACTGCGCCCTTGGTCGTTTGCGGTTGCTGACCGGCCGGCGCGCCGCCCTGGGCCAAAGCCGGCGACGCCACGAGCGCGATCAACATGAATGCGAGGACAAGTTTTTTGTTCTTTATGATTTTCATTGCGTATAACTCCTTTACTGTCCCGTCGCGCCGGTTGCCGGCTGGGTCTTTGGCATGGTGATTACGACGGTGCGATTGGTATCGAGCAGATACTTGTTGGCCACACGCTGCACGTCTTCCTTCGTGACGGCGGCGACTTTATCGAGTCGCGTATTAATCAACGCTGGATCGTTGTAATAGACCGCGTACTGGCCGATCGTGATGGCGCGAGACAATGAGCTTTGCAGGCCGTTGATCAAATTTCGTCGCGTGGTGTTCTTCGCTTTCTGAAGTTCCCAGTCAGCGATCGGCTCTTTCTTCAGACGTTCGATCTCAGAGTAGATCGCCGCTTCAACGTCTTCCGTCTTGATGCCGGGCCGTAGTATGGCATTGCTGTACAACGCGCCGACGCCGCGCTTCTCATCCATAAAACCACCGACACTCGTGACCATCTCTTTCTCTTTCACGAGCCTCTGGTAGAGACGTGAACTCTGTCCGCTTTGCAGCACCGCAGACAGCACCTGCAACGCGTAGAAGTCGCTTGTGTTGCCCGGAACAGCTTTGAATGCGAGATCGATGCGAGGCGCGCGCGCAAGCACGTCGTCGACGGTGGCGCGGCGTTCTGCTTTCTGCGGCGGCTCAGTCATATCGACTGCCGGTGGATCGGGCTGGCGTGGAATGCTTTCGAAGCTGCTGCGGATCTTCGCGAGCGCTTCGTCGCTTTTGAAGTCGCCGACGAGAGTGAGCACGGCGTTATTCGGTGCGTAATACATCTTGAAAAACGAAGCGACGTCTTCAACAGTTGCCGCATTCAGATCTTCCATTGAACCAATCACTGTATGCTTGTAAGCAAAGTTGTCGTAAAGCAATCCCTGCTGCAACTCCTCGCTTTTGCCGTACGGTTGGTTATCGACGCCCAGCCGCCGTTCTTCCTGGACCGCGTTGCGCTGGTTATCGAGATTGTCTTTCGTGATCGCCAAACTCTTCATGCGATCGGCTTCGAGGAAGAGAGCGAGATCGAGTTGGTTTGCCGGCAGGATTTCGAAGTAGTTCGTGCGATCTTCGTTGGTGGTGCCATTCATGTTGCCGCCGTTGTTGAAGACGAGCAGAAAATGCTCACCCGATCCGATGTTCTCGGACCCCTTGAACATCATGTGCTCGAAGAGATGCGCGAAGCCGGTGCGGCCCTGTCGCTCGTTACGCGAACCAACGTTGTAAGTTATGGAAATCGCCACGACGGGCGCTGAATGATCTTCGACAGTGATCACGCGCAAGCCGTTCTTTAGAGTGGTCTCCTTGAAATCAACTCGCACGTTGCGAGGGCCCTGTGCCTGGGCGGAGAGACCTGCGAGCGCGCACACAAACAGTAGGGACAAAAACTTAGACACGCGTCTCATGAAATCAAACTCCTTTAGCTGTGGATGGTTTCAAGAGTTAACCTATGCGCTGGGCAACCCGGTGTCAAGCCCATACATTGCGTAGGTTGCACAGATTTCTATGGAATATGTGTAATCTGTCGAAAGCTCGCAGCCAACCGGCCTTCGGTTCTTACCATCCAAAGTCCTCGACTGTATAATCGTCGCAATAAAGCCATGATAAGAAGAATCAAGCTCTGTTTTCCCACCGTTATTATGCTTTTGGCCATGCTGATGCTGGCCCTTCCGGTCCGGTCACAGCAGCCCGCGCCTCAGCAAGCCGCCAGCCGTTTTGATGTGACGCACTACCGTATTGAAGCTCAAATTATTCCTGACCAACACATACTCCGGGCCGGCGCAGACGTGACTTTCGTCCCGTTGGATGCCACACGTTCGGTTGTTTTCGAGCTCAATGGCTCACTCAAGGTGGAAGACATCGAGAAGGACGGCAAAAAGCTGACCGGGTTTGTTCAGGATGCGGTGGGCATGGGCTCGCTCGGGCCGAGCGTGCGCATCGATCTCGGCGAGGTCGTTCCGGCAAATCAGCCCGTCACCCTCAGAATTCGTTGGAGCGGCGCGCTGGTCTCGCCCGAAGGCGGGCCGTTAGCGACGAAACGACTGGCTTACGTCGGCACCGAAGGTTCTTACCTGATGTATGCGTCGCGCTGGTTTCCGTTTCATGATTATGCGGCGGACAGGGCCACCTCGGATATCACTTTTATCGTGCCTTCAGGATTGCAGGTTGCCGGAACCAGCGACGATGCCATAGTCGCGCAGCCCGCGCCGAAAGAAGGCGCAGTTCGTTATCGTTTTGTACATCGCCAGCCAGTGCTCATCGGCAATTTCGCGGCGGGCCAGTACATCAATAAGAACCTCCGGTACAGCAACTACGACCTTCAGCTTTACGCGATGCCGGGGAGCGAAAAACGGCTCGAAGCGTATGCTGAGTTAACCGGACGCGTGCTCGAGTTTTACACGAAGAAATACGGCACTCCGCTCTTCGGCAACCGGCTAGTCGTCGTCCAAATCGACGATGAAAGTCTGGACACTTACTCCGGTCCGGGAATCATTTTTCTGTCGAGCAAGATGTTCGACGCCACGCGCGCCGTGCCGGAAGAGAAGATTGAGAGAGAGATCGCTTACCAGTGGTGGGGCCAAAGCGTCGGTCTCAAGTCGTTTGACGATGCATGGCTTTCACAGGGACTCGCGGAATGGAGCGCGTTTGCGTATCGCGAGAGCACGTTGAGCGCAGGCGGCCTCGATGCAGCACAACGCGAGCAACAGGAACGCGCCCTCACTTTTGAGCAAACAGCGTCCATCGCGCGTGCGCCAAGCGCGCTCGACGACCAGTCAGCCGCATACCAGTCGATCGTCTTTTACAAGGGTTCGATGGTCTTTCGTATGCTGCGCGAGACGATTGGGAAACAAAACTTCGATCGCCTGCTGGCCACTTTCCTCGAAACTTACAAAGGCAAGAACGCGTCGATAGATGACTTCGAAAAGCTCGCGGCGAAGATCTCGCAGGAGAACCTGCGTTACTTCTTCGCGCAGTGGGTTGAAGGAACGGGCGTACCTGAATTTACCATCGACTATCAGATCATTCGCACGCGCGCGGGCAAGTTCCGCACGCGCGGCACAGTCAAACAGAACCTCGAATCGCTGCGCATGCCCGTCGACTTGTTGTTACGAGCTGAAGGCGACAATCAGCAGAAGATCGTGCGTATCGAAGGCCGCAGCGAGGATTTCGACTTTGAATCGAATGGACAGCCGATCGAAGTCGTCGTCGACCCGAACAATAAGATCCTGCGAATGTCGGACGATCTGCGCGTGTCGATAATCGCGCGCCGCGGTATCGAGCAGATGAAGGAAGGGATCTACGCGGAAGCGCAACAGCAGTTTGAAGCGGCGCTGAAGCTGGATCGTTCCAATTCGTGGGTCTACTACAATCTGGGACTGCTGTATCTCGAACAGCGCAACTGGCAACAGGCGCTCGACAATTTAGAAGCCTCGCTTATCGGTAATCTGAAACCGTCGTGGATCGAAGTGTGGGCCCACATCAAACGCGGAAATGCGTACGATGCGAAGGGCGAGCGCAACCGCGCGGTGGCGGAGTACAACAAGGCGGTGCAGTCCGGGATTGATTACGATAATGCGCAGGCGATCGCGAAGAAATACCTGGCCTCTCCGTACGATCCGAAAGCGGAGCAAACTGCGGAAGCTGTTTCACCGTCAAATTAACCGGATTTACACAGATAAAATAGAGATCTTGTTTTTATCTGCGGCCCGGATCATTTCATCGCGATCGAACATCAGCGTCTTACCGGCGGTGATGCAGAGACACGTCGCGCCGGCTTCCACCATCGCTTCAATCGTCGGTACACCAACCACGGGCACGTCGAAACGCATGTCCTGATTCGGCTTCGCCACTTTCACCACCGTGAGCCGGCCATTCACCAACTGCCCCGCCCGTTTGATCGTCTCGTCGGTGCCTTCCATCGCTTCAATCGCCACACATGCTTTGCCACGAACGACGATAGTCTGGCCCAGGTCGAGACGCGCGATCTCGTGCGCGATCTCCAAACCGTAATCGATGTCTTCCCGCTCCTGCTTACTCGGCTCGCGTCGCGTGATCACGCCGCGCTGCGGCAGCGAGTCCTGGAGAAAGCACGTCGAGTCGACCAGCTCAATACCCTCACTCTGCAACTCAGAAGCAATCGCGCCAATCAACGCGTCAGTATTGCGTCGCGGGAGTTTCAAAAGCACTTTCAGCATGCGCGCATCGGGCACGGCGCGGCTGAAGATCTGGACGTGCTTCACTTGCCCCGCCATGATGGCTTTCTCGACACCTTCTTCTTTGAAGAAACGAATCATCCGGCCGAGCTGGCCGATGCCCACCCACTTCACGCGTTCCGCAAGCCGGTCCATCTCCGGGTCGGTCTCTTCGCGAATCGCAGCGACGACCAACGGCACTCCCGATTGGCGCGCTCCTTCCACGACCATAAACGGAAACTTGCCGTTGCCCGCGATCAATCCGAATTTCATTTGGTAACGCCGCGATTGGAAGCTTCGATGAAGCGAAGCAAATCAGAGACTTCGGGAGAGTTAGTGATTTCCTGCTGAATACGTTCGACTGCCTGAGTGGTGTTGAGCTTTGCGGAAAGCAGCAGGTGAAAGGCGTGATGAAGCGCGTCAATCGTCGCGCGCGAATAGCCGCGACGTTTCATTCCCGTGATGTTCAGGCCATAACACTTCGCGTGATTGCCGACCGTCAAAGCAAAAGGCAAGGCATCTTTGACTACCACCGAGTAGCCGCCGACGTAAGCCTCTTTCCCGACGCGACAAAACTGATGCACGCCCGAATACGCGCCGATGTTGGCGCGGTCTTCGATCACGACGTGTCCGGCGAGAGTGGCCGCGTTCGCCATGATGACTCCGTCGCCGATGAGGCAATCGTGCGCGATGTGGGCCTGGGCCATGATCAGGCAATCGTTACCTGTTTTAGTGAGCATTCCTCCGCCGGCCGTGCCGCGGTGAATCGTGACGAATTCACGTATCTTGTTGCGCTCGCCGATGCGTGTTTCCGACGGCTCGCCTTTGTACTTCAAGTCCTGCGAAGCAAGTCCGATCGAAACAAAGGGAAAGACGTGCGTACCGGCGCCGATTGAGGTGCGGCCGTCGACGACACAGTGAGATTCGAGTCGCACGGCGTCGCCAAGCTCGACCTCATCCCCGACGATGCAATACGGTCCGATAAAACAGTCGTAGCCGATCCGGGCACGCGGACTTACAACCGCAGTCGGGTGAATCGTGGCTGGATGCGTGGCGGTGGACATGATCTGAGGACTATTCCCTCGGAGCGACGATACTCATGATCTCGGCGTCGGCGGCCAATTGGCCGTCGACCTTCGCTTCACCACGCATGCGCTGCACCTTCGAGCCGATCCGCAACGCGGTGACTTCAAGGACCAACGTGTCGCCCGGAACGACGGGACGTCGAAAACGCGCTTCTTTAATGCCGGTAAACAGAACGAGTTTCTGATCTCGATCTTCGATTTCACGCAAGGCCAGTACGGCGCCGACCTGCGCCAGTGCCTCGACTACGAGCACACCGGGCATCACGGGCGCGCCGGGGAAGTGGCCCTGAAAAAACAATTCGTTAATGCTGACCTGTTTTATGCCAACGATTCGTTCGCGTGGGACAAGCTCTACGATGCGATCGACGAGAAGGAAAGGATAGCGATGCGGCAGAAGCTTTTGAATCGCCTGTGAATCAAGAACTGTTTCCATAAACTTAGCCACAAAAAAGCACAAAGGCACAAACAAAGAAGGGCCATTTGTGCTTTTTGTGGCCCTATTCAGGCGGCGTGGTGGTTGTGGCTGCGGTAACAGGGTTCTTACTGTTGAAGTCCGCGATGAAGGCGCGGGTGATGTCGATGCTGTCGGCGGCGTACAGCAAAGGCACCTGGGCCGCATCGATAATCACGTTGATGCCGCGGGCTTTGGCGAAAACCTCGAGTGCTTTGCCAATCTCCTGTTGTAACGGCGTAAAGAGTTCGTCGCGGCGACGATTGTACGCAGCTTGCGCATCTTCACCTTTGCGCTGAATGTCTTTCTTCAACTGCTCGAGTTGGTCGATCTTGGCTTGCAGGGCTCTTTGATCGATGGGTGTGCCGGCCGGCGCGTCGCGGAGCTTGGTGATTTCAGTCTCGAGCGCTTGCGCGCGCGTCTGCATACCGTTGATCTCGTCTTTGAGCTTCTTGAACTCGTCGTTCAGTTTGGTCACCACGCTATTGAACTTGGCGATGCCGGTTTTTTGGTCCAGAAACGAGTCGGTGTAGATCACCGCCATCTTGCTCGTAGGCAGCGCGGCGCTATTATCGGGGGCCGCGGCTGTTGTCGGAGCCGGTGTAGGACGAGCAGGGGCAGCCGTAGTCGGTGTCGGAGTGGCTGCCGGGCGTTGTGCGCTGACGGTCGCGGCAATTGCCACGACCATCACAGCGCTGATTGGAAACAGGTAATGTCTAATCATGATTCTTGCCAGTAACTATGGTTGCGTTACTGCCGCAGTTGCCGGGTTTTTGCTGTTGAAATCGTTAATGAACGCACGAGTAACATCGAGGTTGGCCGCTGCGTAAGCCAGTGGTATCTGGCTGCCGTCAACAATCACGGTGATGCCGCGGGCCTTTGCAAAAGCCTCGAGGGCCTTGCCGATGTCCTGCTGGAGCGGAAGGAAGATTTCCTGCCGTCGCTTGTTGTAAGCAGCTTCCGCGTCCTCACCCTTCCGTTTGAGATCGGTATTCATCTGGGCGAGCTGCTCTTGTTTTTGCCGGAGCGCATTCGGATCGGCGACGTTCTGCGTGCTTTCGATCTCTTTGCTCAACGTGCTGATCTTTGTTTGCAAGCCCTGCAACTCGGTTGTGCGGGGCTGGAACTCGCGGTTGAGCATCGTGAGCAGACTGTTGAATTTGGCGATCCCTGTTTTCGGATCCAGGAACTCGTCCGAATAGATCATCGCCATCTTGCTGTCCGGCACCGCTACCGTGGTTTGTGGCGCCGCAGCCGGCGCTGCGGGTGTGGTCGGCTTCGGTTGTTGTTGCGCTGAGACGCTAAATGCAGCAGCCGTCAGCAGGGCAACCGCAGCGGAAAAACGAACTATCTTCATACCTTTTTGTATTACTCCTTACGTTGAGGCGGATTGGACAAACCCCTTAGTTGTTCGTCCAGCCGCCTTGGTTGGCTCAGGCGTTAAAAGGTGCGCCCGACGCTAAAGCGAATGACTTTCTTTTTTTCGTTAAAGAAGAACGGAAAATCGTCAATGAATTGGTTCTGCCGAGCGTTTGGATTATACGCAAAGATCAAACGAAACGGTACATTGATGACGGGGACCTGGACTCTGACTTCCATTCCAAGACTCGACCTGTAGTCGCCGATACCGGCGAACAAACTCTGCGACAACCTCACCACACTGTTCGTCTGAGCGTCGCCACGAAGAAAGACTGGCTGAAACCCGCGCGGCAGTCCGGTCAGCGGGTTTATGTCGCCCGTTTGCGCATTGTTGAGTTCGTCCTGCGTGACGATGCGGTTGTCGCGTGCAACAAGCGACAGAAGGACCGGCTGGGTCGCCAGGTTCGGGTCTTTGCAAATAGCCAGCGAAGTCAAAGTGGCAGGCACCCTCTGAGCTACTCCATTCACCACGCCAAACCGCGGACACGGAATAAATCCGACAGTCTGCAGGAATGGCTGGTCAGGAAGGAGCGCGCTCGAGAATGTCTGGTCGCTCTTGCTTCGCAGGTTGAAAGCGGTTCCGATGTCGGCGAATGCTGCGAGACTGACGACGTCGCTAATCACCGGTATGCGGTACTCGAAATTTCCGAGTAGCTGCGTATCGCCACCCACGGAAGTGAATGACCGCGGCAGAGCGGCGACGTTGTTACCGGAAACTCCGGTAAACACACCCAGACTGGCGGAATTTTGCAAAGCGTCAATCTTCACGGCCGGTCCGGCGCCGTTCTCAGCGACAACGACGTTCTGCGAGGTGATGAACGAATCGACCGGAGCGATCGGACTAATCGACCGCACGTTGTAACCGCGAATCGTAAACTCGTCACCAAGGAAGAACCGCTCGAAGATAGGCACGCCGGCGACGAACGCGAGCGAGTTTGCACCCTTTACTTTCGCACTTGTCGCAAAGCTCCCGACTGTTCCCGCGATAAGGCGGAAGCCGAACACCTCTGGATGCGTCGATCTCTTCCGCCGTACCGGAAAGAATTGCGTGTACGAAAGCGTGGGCTGGTAA
The DNA here is from genome assembly GCA_035696765.1 of Pyrinomonadaceae bacterium. Lineage (GTDB taxonomy): Bacteria > Acidobacteriota > Blastocatellia > Pyrinomonadales > Pyrinomonadaceae > PSRF01. The sequence goes on from DASSEB010000188.1 coordinate 17,343, forward strand.
GTGCGTACGTCTCCGCCCAGTCCCGCGACGGCGAGGGCGGCGGACAACTCGCGCCCGCTTGTCGGATCGACACTCGCGTTGCGCGTATCGTAAGAGAAAGTCAGAGTGCCGCGGCTCGTTAGAATGTTCGGCTGGTCGTAGATAACCGGAATAAACGAGCTTTGATTATTCGGGTCCGCGTTCGCTTCCGGATCTTTCACGCTGGAAAGCGATATCTGATACGAAGCACCGACGCGCGAAAATTGTGTAAACCGCCGCTTGCGATAAAACTCCGAGAGCGGCGCGCTCACAAAGAGCGAGGCGCCGTAAGAATCCCTGGTAAACAGGTTTTCGTCGTTAATGTCGTTGAAATTAAACTGCGAGTTCAGCAGGTCTGTCTGCGCACTGATGTTTTGCGACAGGAACGTTCCCTCACCAAAGAACTTCTGCGAGAAAGCAAAAATCGAGAAGCCCGCGCTGATCGGTCTGTCCTTGATGTACGGCTCCGTAAACGAAAACTGGAACGAGCGCTGGCGGTTGCCCGCTGCAAGGTTGAACGAAAGCACTTCGCCGCGGCCGAGCAGGTTGTTGGTCGAGTATTCGAGACCGAAGAAAGAACCACCGATACCCGAGATACCGCCATTGAAAGAGATCTGCTGGCGTCCGCGTTCGCTTACCTTCAACGACAGATCGACCGTGGCTTCTTCGTCGTTTGTGCGGCGGTCGACGTCTTTATCTTTGTCGATCGGATTGAAGTAACCGAGCTGGTTCAGCTTGACGACTGAATACTCCCAGTAAGCGTCGTTGTAGATGTCGCCTTCGTTGATGAGCACTTCACGACGCAACACGTTGTCGCGCGTGAACGTGTTGCCGACGAACTCCAAACGCCGCAACGTAAACTGTTTTCCTTCTTCGATCGTGACGGTGAAGTCGACTATGCCCTCGTTCGGATTCTGCGGATTGTCTTTGAAAGTCGGAACCGGCTCCGCGGTGTATTCGATAAAGCCCTGTTGCCCGTAAAACTTCTTCAGGTTCTCAAACAGGCCCTTGCTGACCTTCTCGCCATCGGCGATGTCGCCTTTGTTCAGACCGATTACCTGTCGAATCTGGTCTTCGGAGAAGATCGAGTTGCCTTCAACCTTGAACTCGCCGAGACGATAAACCTTTCCTTCGACGATCGGCACGGTCACACGCAATCCTTCGTCGACCGACGATAAAAAGGGTAACGGCAGAATCGGGAAACCGGTACGCCGCTGGCCCACACTTTCGACGCGCGGCTCGCCGTGACGCGCTTGAAGATAACCCTTCGAACGCATGTAGTTGTCGACCAGCCGCAAGTCGACGTCGAGTTTTTCGCGATTGAGAATGTCAGCGCCCTTGAAGCGCGAGATCAAGCCGGCTTCTTTGACGTACTTCATCGCGCCGCGCAAAGAGCCGTCGCTGAAAACTGTGTTGCCTTCAAACTGGATGTCGACCACGCGAACACGATCGCCCTCGCGAACCACAAATGTGACTGCCAGAGACGTCGCTGATACTTCTTCAGTTTCTGCTTCGACGGTCGCGTTCGGGTGTCCACCGGCGGCGAGAAGCTCTTTGATGACTCGCCTCGCGTTGAGCACCTTGACGGGATCGTAAATGCTTTCCTTCGAGACGCCGACACGCCGCTCGCGAAAAGCCTTCAGCACGTCCGATTCCGGCACGCTTTTGAGACCTTGAAACGTGAGGTCGCGAATGATCGGCAGCTCTTTGACTTCGAAGATGATGTTGACGCCGCCTCGCGGGCCGTTTTCAGTCAAAACACGAGTGGCGGTTTTGTCGAAGAAGGTCAGGGACAACAATGTTTGGTAATCACGCTGGACCTGCTCAACGTTGTAAGGATCACCGGGCCGGGTCTGAATGTAGTAAAGGATGTCGTCCTTACGCAGACGTCGGTTGCCGATGATGTCAACGTTTTCGACTAATCGCTGTGGTTGAGTTTGCTGGGCGATGACGCGTGCCGGTGATACTAAGGTGGCGGTGATTCCAGCTATCAGGCTCAAAAACAAGAGCCAAAACGCGCGATATGAGTGCATAGGCACCAATTCCCTCAATAGTTCTTACCGGGCTTCAGAAACTTCGGGGAGCTTATGAATTTTGAACTGGTTACGAAGACAGCCCTTTGATTCACTGTCAGAATTGCCAGTTGCCAGCTTTTGAGTAGCAAAGTGGCGCATTATAAGGCAAAGAGACAGCAAACTCCAAAAGCGATTAGCCACAAAAAAGCACAAAAAGCACAAAAATTAGTTTCTAAATTTGTGCCTTTTGTGCCTCTTTGTGGCGCGTATCAGTGAATCAGCAGGGCGTCGTCCGCAGTCTCGATGCCGGCCGGGCGGAAGTTGAGTTCCTGGCCGTCAAGGTAAACCTCAACGAGGGTGGCGCCCTCGAGTTGGCCCTGGATCAATGCCTCGGACAGCGGATCTTCAACATACTTCTGCAAGGCCCGGCGGATCGGGCGCGCGCCATACAAGCGATCAGCGCAGGTCTTTTCGACAATCCAGCGCTTGGCTTCGTCCGTCAACTTGATGTCGAAACCGTGGCGGCTCATCGTCTTGTTGATCTGATCGAGCTGCAACTGGACGACTTCGAGCAGTTCGTTATCGAGTAACTGGTCGAAGATGATGATTTCGTCGAGACGATTGATGAACTCGGGATTGAACGTCTGGCGCACTGACGACATCACCATCTCTTCCATCTTTTCCCTCGTGGCGTCGGTGTTTGCCTGGAACCCGAGCGTGCCCTTCTTCTGAATGAAGCGGGCGCCGATGTTGGAAGTCATGATGATGATGGCGTTTTTGAAATCGACGGTGTTACCGAGCGCGTCGGTCAGTATGCCGTCTTCAAACACCTGAAGCAGGATGTTGAAGATGTCGGGATGGGCCTTTTCAATCTCGTCGAACAGCAGCACCGAATAGGGCGCACGCTTGATACGCTCGGTGAGCTGGCCGCCCTCCTCATGTCCGACGTAGCCCGGAGGCGAACCGATGAGTTTGGAGACTGAGTGCTTCTCCATGAATTCCGACATATCGAAACGGATCAGCGCGCGTTCACTGCTGAACAGGAATTGCGCGAGCGACCGGGCAACTTCCGTTTTACCGACACCCGTTGGACCAAGGAACAGAAACGATCCAACCGGACGCAATGGATTCTTCAAGCCGGCGCGTGATCTTCGAATAGCGCGAGCGAGCGCTGAGATCGCCGGGCGCTGAGAGATGACGCGTTTGTGAAGCTCGACTTCAATCCGCAGCAGCTTCTGCGTCTCTTCTTCCTTCAATGAGTTGACCGGAATGCCCGTCCAGCGCGCGATCACGTCTTCAACGTCGTCGCGCGTTACTTCCGCCGAAACGAGGGCGTCTTCATGTTGACCACGCAAACTGGAAGTATCACCGTATGATCGTGACCAGTCGTTCAACTCGTTCCAGTCGGCGAGATTGCCTTGTTCACGTCGCACGCGGAGTTTCACGCGCGCGCCGGCTTCGTCGATGACGTCGATTGCTTTGTCAGGCAGGAACCGGTCGGGAATGTAGCGATGAGACTGGTAAACGGCTGCGTGTAGCGCGTCGTCGGTGTAACGAACCTGGTGAAAACTCTCGTAACGCTCGCGCACACCGTCGAGAATGCTGACGGCTTCCGCTTCCGAAGGAGGTGGAACTTTCACTGCCTGGAAACGACGCTCGAGCGAGCGATCCTTCTCGATCGACTTGCGAAACTCCGCCGGTGTCGTAGCGCCGATGCACTGAATCTCACCGCGCGACAGTGCCGGCTTCAAAATGTTCGCGGCGTCAAGCGATCCTTCAGCCGAGCCTGCGCCCACAAGGGTGTGCAGCTCGTCGATGAAAACGATGTACTGCGGGTTCTCGACGAGCTCGCGCATGATCTGTTTGAGCCGCTCTTCGAACTGGCCGCGATACTTCGTGCCGGCGACTATCAACGACAGATCCAGCGACAGGATGCGTTTGTGTTCGAGGAACGAAGGCACGTCGCCGCGCACGATTCTCTGCGCGAGGCCTTCGACGATTGCCGTCTTGCCAACGCCCGGCTCGCCAATCAAAACGGGATTGTTTTTCGTGCGGCGGCAAAGGATCTGCACTACGCGCTCGATCTCCGCTTCACGGCCGATCAACGGATCCAGCTTGTCGTTTGACGCATCGTCAGTGAGATCGCGCGAGAACTCAACCAGGTGGGGAGTGTCTTTTTTTTGTGACGTTCGCGAATCGGCGCCCGATTGTCGCGCGATTTCGTCGCGCACCGCATTCAAACGAAGTCCGCGTTCGTAAAGGATTTCCGCCGCCATCGAACGCTCTTCGCGAAGCAAACCGAGCAGGAGATGTTCAGTTCCGATGTGGCGATGCTGCAGTCGATCGCTTTCTTCGTGTGCGTAAGCCAGAACGTGTTTGGTTTCGGGAGCGAGCGGCAACTCCACGGAAGTCGAGATCTTCTCGCGCAGGAGGGTGCGACCCTCGATCTCCTTGCGGATCGACTCGATAGAAACTTGTGCCCTTGGGAAAAAGCGTCCGGTCAGGGTCTTGTCTTCGCGCATCAGACCCAATAAAAGGTGCTCCGGTTCGATAGCCGGAGCTCCAAACTGTGACGCTTCGTAGCGCGCAAAGAAAATCACCCGGCGCGCTTTTTCAGTGTAGCGTTCGAACATCTAAAACGTCCTTATGAATACCTTTTGCCGAAAATGAATCCTCAGCAACTTGCCGGCATTATAACCTATGCCAAGAAAAACCAGCCACAGATGATTATTGATTGTAAAAAGTCGCAACAGGGCATTCATTTCAGACCTTCTGCGTAATCTGTCGATGGTTTGATGCGGCCGTCCACTAATGTGAGCGACCTTTCGCACAAATTCGCCAAACTCGCACTATGCGTCGCGATGATCGTGATCGCCGCATGTTTGTGTGCATATTCAACGAGGGTTCGGCCAATCTGATGGCTAATCGCCTCGTCGAGATTGCCCGTAGGTTCGTCCGCCAATAGCAATTTCGGCCCGGTAATCAACGCCCTCGCGACTGCTACGCGCTGCTGTTCGCCGCCCGAAAGATGCGACACCGGATGGTCGGCCCTGTCGCGCAGACCGGTTTGGGTCAACAAATCCATCGCGCGATCGACCGCCTGCTTTTTTCTCCATCGCGCAATCAACAACGGCAGCGCGACGTTCTCGACCGCTGAGAGATCCGGCAACAAGTAGTGAAACTGGAAAACAAACCCGATCTCTCGTCGATGGCCGTCGAGCGTGATGTCGCCGTGGTCCGGCGTTTCCAAACCGCCAAGCAAGTGCAGCAGCGTCGACTTGCCCGATCCCGAAGCGCCAGTGATCGCGATGCTCTCGCCTGCATTTGCTGTGAACGTGACGCCACGCAGCACTTCGATGCGCTCGCCGTTCGGCGCGAAAAAACTCTTACGCAGATCGACGACGCTGATCATGAGTCGCGCAGTGCCTCGACCGGTCGCATGCGCGATGCAGCGCGAGCAGGATATATCGTCGCCAGCACACTCAGCGCGAAAGCGATCAATGCTGCTAAGAACACTTCACTCGCACGCGCGATGAGCGGCACGTTGCTGATCGAGTACACATCAGCGGGCAAACTCACGAGCTTGAAATGATTGCCAATGAAGCAAGCGACCAGGCCCAACACGACTCCTGCGATGGCACCAATCGCGCCAACCACAGCGCCTTCAATTACGAAGAGCAACATCACTCCCGTGCGGGTCGCACCGAGCGCGTTGAGGATCGCAATGTCGCGCCGTCGTTCCACGACGACGAGGATCAGCATCGTGGTGATGTTGAGAGTTCCGATGGCGATGATTAGACCAATGATGAACAAACCCATGCGTCGTTCGAGTGCGAGGGCGGCGAAGAGTGGTTGATTCGCCTGCTGCCAGTCGATGATGGTGTAAGCATTACCCAAGGTCTTCGCCATCGCCGCGGCCACTTGCTTCACGTTGTCCGCGTCGCTCACCTGAACGCTCATCACTGACGCCGCGTGATTGTTGCCGGCTAGAGCGGTTGCGGTGTCAAAGGCGACGTACACCCACGTGGAGTCGTACTCGAACAACCCCGAACGAAAGATCCCAGCTACGCGCAACCGGCGTGTTGGACCAGCCGCGGTTTCGTTCGCAGGAATGATTTGGAAAACGTCACCGACCGAGACTCCGATTCGCGCCGCCAACTCCGAACCCACGACCGCATTGACTGTCGATGGTGATTGCTCGAACAGTGGCCCAAACGAACCTTCGCTCAGCCACTGCCGCGCCTGAATTGACTGGCCGCCTTCGTTCTCGATGCCGCGAATCACGGCGTAACCTGAGCCTTTTGGTCCACGCGCAATCGCGCCATCGTATGTGGTCGCCGACGCACTCACAACCCCTTCAACCTCTCGCAAACGATTCCCCAGTTCGGGGTAGTTTTCAATCGCACGCCCATCGGCACGCACGACGCTGATGTGCGCCGTGCCCTGGAGAATCTTCTCGCGCATCTCGTCGCGAAAACCGTTTGACAGTGCAAAAGCAATAATCAGCGCGGCAACACCCATGCAGATCCCGAGCATCGCCGCAATCGAAGTGGCCCGCGCAAGCCGCCGCTTACGGCGGGAGCGAAGGTAGCGAAGGGCAAGAAACAGCTCGTAAGGCATAGATCAAATTAACCACGGATTACACGGATAAAAACACGGATCTAAACACACTCACTATCATCCGTGGCTCTGATCCGTGTAATCCGTGGTTACGGCCTTGCAGAGAGACACTTCTTCGTGTCTTCCGGCCTGTTCTCCGGCAACAGCCGGCTCAAGTTTGGATTATCGCGCGCAGCCGGATCGCCCTGATAACTGATCTCGTAAATCGTGTCGGTGACGCGTCGAAAACTGAACTGCTTCTCAAGCTCCACGATCACCGGGATCTCATCGCGCTGCCAGCCACACGGTAACCACCAACGCGGGTCTGCATCGATAAAAACCCGCCGTCGATGATTGAGATGATTTTGTACTACCGAGAACAACTGCTCACCCGGCCAACCGCCGCCCGTACCGATCGTCTGCCAACGTCCTGCGCCGATCGAAGCCCAGTAGTGCACTGCGATCGTTTGTCCTCCGGAGATCATGATCGCATCGGGCGGAACCGCTTCGAGTCGATGCCGGTATTCCTTACTCATCGCTCGCCGCTGAATGAATTCAGTGCTTACCGGGCGCATGAAAATGAAAAGCACTACCGCCAGAATCCCAATCACGACCGAGCACGCCACCAACGCCCGGCGCTCGGTCCTGAATCGTTGCTGAGCACTGTGAAGTAACCACGAAGCACCGAGGGGCACGATGGCGGGCAGGCCCGTCAGGAAGTAACGCCAGTTCACGATCGTGCTGTAGTTGAAAAACAGAAGCACATTCGCGAAGAAGCCTACCGCCCAGAGCAACAGCATCGGAGACAGGCCGCGTTTGCGCCACTCGAAGATCGGCGCGAACGGGATCGTCAGAAACACGAGGGGCGCGCTGAGCAAATAGTACAGAATGTACGGACGAAGATTCGCCCCCGTGATCGGATGTCGCGCCGACTCCGCGCGCATCGACTCGCGCCATCCATACCAGACCCAACGGTAATGTTGATCGGCAATGAACCAGTAACCGAACCAGCCGAACGCAAGCACCGCAAAGACAACGCACGATGCAGTCACCCACAGAATTTCTCGCCGCTCAAACTTCCATCCTAAAACGAACGGCGCCACGACCAGCCACGGCGCATAAAACCCGATCGTCTCACGCAGATTCATGCCGAGTCCCATGAGTCCCGCGCCGGCGAGTACGAGCCAAAACTTTCTTTGCTGAATGCCGCGAAGATGAAGGATGAGGGCAGTCGCGAGCAGCAAAACGGAAGGAACGTCAGTCATCACCTGCCCGCCGTAAACCACAAACACGGGGGAAAAGACGATCAGCAACGCTGCGATTGTGGCCGTGTAAAGCGAACCGCTGATGTCGCGAGCCAGGATCCAACATGCGATCACCGCGAACGGGACTTGCGCGACGACGGCATATTTGAAAATCAAGTAGGCGTGTTCAGGCGGGACGTTGAAGAGATTATGACCGGCTAAAAACAGCGCATGGTTCGTGAAGATGAAGAGATTGCGGCCCAACGCCATCGACGACGGATATCCTTCGAGCGACAGCATCGTGTAGTCCAGTCCGTCCCAATCGCCGATGAATGGGTCGACGAAGTAAAGCACGAGCGCGAGCGAGATGAGCGCGGGCGGCAGCCACCAACGCCACGTTTGCCAAAATGATGCCGGGAATAATGAACTGCCAGTCGGGGAACTGGATTTTACGGGCGTGGAAGTGTCAGGCGTGGTTGTCGTCAGCGGTATTTGGGTCAACGAGTTGAGCTTTAACCGGTCCTTCCGGTCGCTTAATCATCTTTACGCGATTACCCTTCGCATTGTACTCAACTTCGTCCATGATGTTGTAGATGAGGAGCACTCCGCGGCCTGACGTTCTGAACAAATTCGCGGGGTCACAAGGATCGGGAATTTCACGAATGTCGAAGCCTTCACCCTCATCCTCGACGGTGAAACTCGCTTCTTTCGGTGACAATTCCGCAGTGATCTTCAATAACTTGGTGGGATCGTTCTTATTTCCGTGTTTGACGGCGTTGACGAAGGCTTCGTCGAGCGCGACGAAGAGATTCGACCGATCCGGTCTGATCAAGCCAAGCTTCGCGACACGTTCCTGCAGATATTCCAGCACGCCATTCATCAACGCCAGATCGCTGGGAAGTTCAAACTCGATCTTTTCGTGAACGTGAGAAAGAATCGTTGGATCGTCGACGTACCGAAGTTTATGTGAAAGAGTTTGCTCGACGATTTCGCGGAGCTCGTCGCGGTTGTAAGGCAGCCGCAGGTAGTTTGCGGCGCCCATTTTGAAGGCTTTAACTTCGTCTTCGG
>DASSEB010000189.1:0-7748 GCA_035696765.1 Pyrinomonadaceae bacterium
GCGACGATGAGCGGCAATCTTTACGGCCAGTTCGTTAACAACACCGGCAGCGCTCTCACCGGCTTGCTGATCTCTTACGACGTAGAAAAATATCGCAACGGATCGAACCCCGCCGGCTTTCGTTATCAACTCTTTTACTCGCTCGACGGTTCGGCATGGACCAACGCCGGACCAGACTTCTTCACCAGTTTCGCGCCCAACGCGGACAACAGCGGATTCGCAACAGCTCCCGGCGCGACGGCTTCGGTAACGAACAAGACCATCAACGTGTCCGTCGCGAACGGCGCGAGCATCTTTCTCGCCTGGAACTATTCAGTTACTTCGGGTTCAACCACCACCAACGCGCAAGCGCTCGCGATCGATAACATCTCGGTTTTAGGAATCGGAGCAGTTGTTCCCACCAACCCCACCGGCACGGGTGCTGCGAATCCAAACTCGGTGTTGCCGGGTGAAGCGTCCACGCTGAAAGTCACAGTCACGCCCGGAGCAAATCCCACGAGCACGGGCCTGGCAGTCACGGCGGATCTCTCGGCGATCGGCGGTTCAGCCAGCCAACAATTCTTTGACGACGGCATCAATGGCGGCGATGCGACGGCCGGCGACAACGTTTTCACGTACGCTGCGACCGTTGCGCCGCTCACAACTGCCGGCGTAAAGTCGCTTCCCTTCTCGATTAGCGACAGCCAGTCGCGTTCAGCCAACGGTTCGATCAGTTTGACCGTTCAGCAGCCACCGCCGCCGGTGGACCATCTCGTCATCAGCCAGCTCTACGGTGGCGGCGGCAATACCGGCGCGACTTTCACAAACGACTACATCGAGATCTACAACCCGACCGGGATCTCGTTCAACCTCGCCGGCTGGTCACTGCAATACGCGTCCGCCGCCGGAACGAGTTGGACCAACAAACAACCTCTGGGCGGCACGATTGCTCCGGGTGAGTATTTCCTCGTCGCACTCGCATCAGGTGGAGCAAACGGTTCTCCACTGCCGGTGAGTGCAAACATTTCAGGTGACATCAACATGAGCGCAACGACCGGCAAGGTCGCGCTCGTCAGCAACGCCGTTTCACTGTCGGGTAGTTGTCCGAACGGTTCGGATCCCGACATCGTGGATTTTGTCGGTTACGGTTCGAGTGCGAGTTGCTTCGAAGGTGGCACGCGCGCGCCCGCGCCGAGCAACACGAATGCGTTGTTCAGAAAGCTGAATGGCACGCAGGACACAAATCAAAACGGCGACGACTTCCAAACCGGCGCGCCGAATCCGCGTCGCACTGCGCCGATTGTCGAGCTTGGACCATGGGTCGCAGGCACCGAACCGATCAGCGATGGCTTCAACGCGCCGCACGACGCGACGGTGACCGTCGACTTCAGTGAGCCGGTCGACGTTGTTGGAAATTGGTTCGACATCACTTGCACAAACTCGGGTCAGCACAACAGCGCCACCGTTGCTTCGTACAACGGCGCGAAGGGTTATCACATCACGCCGAACACGGGCTTCCAGTTTGGCGAACAGTGCACCGTCACGATCGTCCATGGCAACGTGCACGATCAGGATCTCGACGACAGTTCACCGGACACGGATACGCTCTTCGCGGATCATGTATGGACGTTTACGGTTGTCGCGGCCGGTGCGCCGGCGCCGCAACCGCCGAGCGTCCACCTGACGATGGGCAATCCGTCGAATGCAGTTGTCGATCTCGAGCAGGCCAACAACTATCTCATGGAAAAGCCGTCGTTCGCGCTCTCGTACAACAGAGACAAGGGCACGCCGAACTGGGTGAGCTGGCACCTCGAGACTGAGTGGACCGGCAGCTTGCCGCGGACGGACACCTTCCGCGCTGATCCGGCGGTTTCACCGGATTGGTATCGCGTGCAGTCGACCGACTACTTCGCTTCAGGTTTCGATCGCGGTCACATGACGCCGAACGCGGATCGCGATAATTCCGCTTCGATACCTCTCAACCAGGAAACGTTCCTGATGTCGAACATGGTCCCGCAGGCGCCGAATAACAACCAGGGTCCGTGGGCCGATCTCGAAAGCTTCCTCCGCACGCTGCTGACGGACAATGAGATATACGTCGTGTCAGGTCCGGCAGGCGTTGGTGGTTCGGGCGACAATGGACCAGCCACGACGATCGCGAACGGTCACGTCACGGTTCCCGCTTACACGTGGAAAGTGGCAATGGTTTTACCGCGAGGCGAGGACGATGTTTCGCGCGTGACTGCGGCAACGAGGACGATCGCCGTGATCATGCCGAACCAAAACAGCATTAACAGCGATTGGCATGCTTATCTCACCACGGTTGACGCGGTGGAAGCTCTGACCGGCTACGATTTCTTTGCGAACGTTCCCGACATCGTCGAGACCTCAATCGAGGCGGGAACAGACGGAAACAATCCGCCGGCGACGGAAAACCAGTTTGCGAGTACGGCCGAGGATGTGCCCGCTGAGATCATGCTGAATGCCGTCAGCCCGGTGCTCAATGCGTCGTTCACTTACACGATCGTCGGCCAGCCGAGTAACGGTGTGCTGTCAGGCAGTGGGCCGAGTTTCACCTACACGCCTGCACAGGACTTCCATGGCTCTGATAGTTTCACGTTCAGAGTCAACGACGGCAGTCACGACTCGAATACTTCGACGGTGAACATCACGATCACTCCCGTCAACGATGCGCCGGGGGCAAATAGTCAATCGGTAACGACTGACAGCAACACCCCCGTGGCGATAACCCTGACGGGCAGCGATCTCGAGACTGCGAATCTGCTGTTCGAAGTGACCGCCAATCCGGCGCATGGAAGTCTGTCAGGCTCGGGTGCAAACCTGATCTACACGCCAAACGCAGACTACAGCGGTCCCGACAGCTTCGCGTTCACCGTGAGAGATTCAGGTGACGATACCGCGCCGGCGTTGACCAGTGCGGCAGCGACCGTCTCAATCACCGTGAACGACACCGTTGCGCCAACAATCAGCGCGCCGGCCAACGTGACCGTGAATACGGGAGATGGCGCCACGACATGTGGAGCCCTCGTTTCCGAAGCACAACTCGGCACGGCCACCGCGACAGACAATGCCACTAACGTGAGCATTACGCGCAGCGGTGTTCCGGAGGGAAATATCTTCCCGCTTGGAACCACGACCATCAACTACACTGCGACCGACGATGCCGGCAATTCCAGTTCGGCCACGCAAACGGTCACAGTCATCGATAACACAGCCCCGACAATAACGGCCCCGCCGCCTACGAGTGTCAATGCAAACCTCAGTGGCCAGGCTCTGATTCCGAACGTGCTTGTAGCCACGATGGCGAGTGACAACTGTGGACCAGTGATGCTGACGCAGAGCCCGCTTGCAGGCACTGTGGTTGGACTCGGCACACAGACGATCACCATCACCGCAACCGATGGGGCAGGCAACACAAGCACCGCCACCACGACGTTCACTGTGAATAACGCCGGCGGCTTAACGTTCTCGCTAAGTGTCTCGCCGGCGACGGTGGAACCGGGCAAGATGGCAAAAGTCACTATCGCTTACTCGAACGGGACCAGTGATCGTTTGGATGTTTCGTTCGTCGTGAGATACACGAGCCCGTGCGGCAGTTCGCTTCTCGAAACGGTTGGGCCGAATCCGATCGACGCAGGAGCGACTCGAAAAGCCAACCTTCGGTACCGCGTTCCGGCAGATGCATGTACCGGCTTATACACTTTCACGGCTGAGGCCTACGTGGGAGGAGTGTTGGTGGGTACAACTTCGGCTGAACTGACCGTCGCGACGGAACCGGTGACGAAACACTCTCGGTAAGAGTAACCGGGAGCGGCAGCGACCGGATCAGTGCGCAGGATCAACCTTTCGGCTCGATTGACACCTGTGCACGACCCGGTCGCTACCCCTCCCGGGCCGAGGAAAGATTTAGCCGCGGATAAACACGGATTGAAAACGCAGATTTATTTTCTGATCTGCGTTTTTCAATCCGTGTTCATCCGCGGCTAAATTATTCGGTTGAGATTTGATCCTGCTTGTGGAGCGCGGCGTGCATCGTGTGCCAGGGCAAGGTCGCACACTTCACACGCACAGGAAACTCGCGGACGCCGGCGAAGATCTTCAGATTACCCAGACTGTTCTCCTGCGTCTCTTCGTCGAGCTCGCCCGTGACCATCGAGTGAAATTCTTTGAACAGCGTTTCGGCTTGTTCCTTGCTCTTTCCTTTGACTGCCTGCGTCATCATGCTCGCAGCCGCTTTCGAGATCGCGCAGCCGGAGCCTTCAAAGCCCACGTCTTTCACTAGATCGTCTTCGAGATTCAGGTAAACGGTGAGTTGATCGCCGCACAGTGGGTTGTAGCCTTCCGCGGTGTGGTTGGCCGTTTCGAGTTTGCGAAAGTTCCGCGGCTTCTTGTTATGGTCGAGAATAACCTGCTGATAGAGTTCGCTTAGTTCAGACATGGTCAACTAAATATCTCAATCACGCGTTCAATCGTGCGCGCGAGCACGTCGATCTCTTCCTTCGTGTTGTAGAAAGAAAACGAGGCGCGCGCCGTCGCGGGCACGTTGAACCGTTGCATCACAGGTTGTGCGCAGTGATGACCGGCGCGAATAGCGATGCCTTCCTGGTCCAGGATCGTGCCGATGTCGTGCGGGTGAATGTCGTCGATGACGAACGAAAGCACGCTTGCCTTGTTCTTCGCAGTGCCGATGATCCGGACGCCTTCGATGGCCGAAACGCGCTCAGTCGCATAACGCAGTAATTCAGCTTCGTAAGCAGCCGCGCGTTCCCTGCCGATACTGTCCAGATAATCGATCGCGGCGCCGAGACCGATCTGCGATGCGATTGCGGGAGTGCCGGCTTCGAACTTGTTGGGGAGCTCGGCGTAGGTCGTCTTTTCGAACGTGACGGTCTTGATCATGTCGCCGCCACCCTGAAACGGATTCATCTTCTCGAGCAATTGTGCCTTGCCGTAAACGACGCCGCTGCCCGTCGGCGCGTACATCTTGTGTCCTGAGAAGACGTAAAAATCGCAATCGAGATCCTGCACGTCGACAGGCATGTGCGGCGCGGCTTGAGCACCATCGATCAGCACCGGCACGCCGTACTTGTGCGCCTGCGCGATCATGTCTTTGACCGGGTTGATTGTGCCGAGCGCGTTGGAGACGTGCATAACCGCGACCATTTTCGTGCGCTCATTCAACAGGCCATCGTATTCGTCGAGCAGCAACTCACCGGCATCGTTCATCGGAATCACGCGCAGGCGTGCTCCCTTTTCTTCGCAGAGCATCTGCCAGGGAACGATGTTGGCGTGATGTTCCATTGCGGAGATGATGATCTCGTCGCCGGCGCCAATGAACTTGCGCCCGTAACCGTACATCACGAGATTGATGCCTTCAGTCGCGCCACGCACGAAGATGCACTCGCGCGACTCGCGCGCGTTGATGAACCGCTTCACCTTTTCGCGCGCGCCTTCGTAAGCCGTGGTTGCTTTCTGGCTCAGGTAGTGAACGCCGCGATGAATGTTCGAGTGCTCTTGTTCGAGGTAGACGCTGCCGCGATCGATAACAACTTGTGGCACTTGCGAAGACGCCGAGTTGTCGAGATAGATAAGGGGTTTGCCGTTTACGGTTTGTTGCAGCACAGGAAAGTCAGCGCGAATGCGGTCGACATCCCAGGTGGTTGAAACCGGCGATTCCAAAGTTGTTACAGATGACATCTTGCCAATCCTGTCAAACTAAAGCGACGTATGCAGCTGCCGCAGCACAATCTCATCAAGCTGGGATCTAACCGAGTCGATCTTGATCTTCCCGATCACTTCCTCGGCAAAACCGTAGGTCAACAAACTGCGGCCCAGCTCCGGACCAATCCCGCGCGTCTCCAAATAAAACAGCTCCTCGGGATCGATCTGGCCCACTGCCGCGCCGTGCGCGCACTTCACATCGTCGGCATAAATTTCCAACTGCGGCTTCGTATCGACGCGCGCCTTGTCAGACAGCAACAGGTTCTTGTTGGTTTGAATCGCGTCTGTCTTCTGCGCGCCTTCACGAACGAAGATCTTGCCGTTGAAAACCGCGCGCCCATTGCCGTCGAGAATGCCTTTGTAAAGCTGATGGCTGTTGCAATGCGGCTGCTTATGATCGATTACCGAATGCGTGTCGGTGTGTTGGTCCGAGCCAACGAGGTAAAGGCCGTCGACGGAAGTCTCCGCGCCTTCGTGGTCCAGCACCACCGAGATATCGTGACGCGACAATTGCGCGCCGAGATTAATCGACGTGGTAGCGTAGCGGCTCGCTCGTCCCAGCTCGGCTGAAGTCGTCGAGGTGTGGAATGCGTCGTTGCTTTCGCGCTGCAAACGATAGTGCTCCAGTTGCGCGCCGTCTTTGAGAACAATCTCCGCGATCGCATTCGTGAAATACTGCGTCGCGCCACGCGACACAAAGCTTTCGACGATAGTGGCGGAACTGTTTTCCTCAGCGACGACCAGCAGCCTTGGGAAACTCGCGCTGTTCTCAGCGCCGGCGATGAACGTGATCTGCAAAGGTGTTTCGAGTTTCACGTCCTTCGGAATCCAGAGAAAAACGCCTGACTGGATGAACGCAGTGTTGAGGGCCGTCAAGCCGTTGTTGTGATAACCCGCGTTGCGGGCAAGGTACTTGCGGACCAGCTTGTTGTAGCGCGCGTCGGCAGCCGCGCTGAACAGATCAGTCGCGACTACGTTCTCGAGGCCGGTCGTTACCGACAAGTCCTCACGCAAAAAACCATTGACGACGACGAGGTGCGCACCCGCGGTCTCGCGATATGCGAAACGACTCACATCGGCGACCGCAATCTCACCGCCGCTGATCGCTGGTCTAAAACTCTCCTTCGCCAACGACGCGAGGTTCGTGTACTTCCATTCCTCTTCCCGGACCGAAGGGAACCCCAACTGTTCAAAACGGTCCATCGCGCTGCCGCGCACCAGTTCGAGCCACGGAACGGTCGGCGAGAGTTCACGCACATTGCGAAACGCCGCTTGATAACTGTTTTCTGACTTTACGAGTTCAGTAACCATGCCTATTTCGCGGGCGCTCCCTTTCCGTTCTGCTCGGGTATCCTGGTGATCCAGTCGTAACCCTTCGACTCGAGCTGGAGCGCCAACTCCTTGCCGCCTTCGCGCGCGATCCGCCCGTCGGCAAGCACGTGCACAAAATCTGGAACGATGTAGTTCAAAAGCCGCTGATAGTGTGTGACTACGATGATGGCGTTGTTTGGCGTCAGCAGTTGATTGACTCCGCCCGCGACAACGCGCAGCGCATCGATGTCCAGACCGGAATCTGTTTCGTCAAGCACCGCGAGCTTGGGTTGGAGCACCGCCATCTGGAGTATTTCGTTGCGCTTCTTTTCGCCACCTGAAAAACCTTCGTTGACGGAACGAGTCATGAAGCTGGCATCCATCTCCACCACTTTCGCTCGCTCTTTCAGCAGGTCTTTGAACTCGAGGGGATCGAGTTCTTCTTCGCCGAGGTGTTTGCGTTTTTCGTTGTAGGCCAAACGCAGAAACTGAGCATTCGAAACACCCGGCACTTCGATCGGATACTGAAACGCCATGAACACACCTTCACGCGCGCGTTCATCCGGCGACATCTCCAGCAGATTGCGTCCTTCGTAAAGTATCTCCCCAGACGTCACTTCGTATTGCGGGTGCCCAGCGAGTACCTTTGCGAGCGTGGACTTACCCGACCCATTCGGCCCCATGATGGCATGCAACTCGCCCGGACCCACCGTCAG
>DASSEB010000190.1:0-21703 GCA_035696765.1 Pyrinomonadaceae bacterium
CTTATGCCATCAACGGCACACGAGAACAGCATCGCGCCTATTTCGACGAAAGCGGCGGTCTTATCTACCACGGTCGCCGGCTCCTCAAGGGCCCGGGATACTTTGGCCCTCCAGTTGAAGATCTCAAAGAACTGGTGCGAATGGATCCAACAAAGGATTTTGCGGAAGCCACGCAAGGATGCAAGGAGGTAAAACCTTCCGCAACGCATCGCAACAGAAAGAGCTGAAGACACCAACGCAGTCAGTATTAAGATCGGGCTAAGATGGTTGCGGGACGTGTTGATCTAACCCAGCCGAAGCGATACCTTGACGACCGCCTTGCGCGTAAATACTGGCTTGTATCGTTTCGTAAGATTAGCTAGCCCCCTATCACATTTGCGCCATTCTCGGTGAGATAAGGGGTAAATTTTATCCCGCTCTTTTTTCAAATTCGATTACCTGACCCCAAGGTTCCGCCACTTCTCAACAGGTTGTTCTAACACCGTCCGAGTAGCACGAGCGTAGACTTGCGTGACGCCGGGTGTGAATGGCCCAGGAGATCACTTATGTCGTGTTCATGAACTCCGTTGTTGCTGGATCTCGTGTCAGCGCGATTTCGCTCCCAGCTTTTATTAGTGCTCGGAGTGCTGGTGCAATGGGACGTCTTCATACCAGAGTAGGTTGGTTTTCTTTGTAAAGTGGAAGTTTCTTGATTGCCGCCGTAAGGTGGTATAGCATCAAATGAATAATCGCTTTGGATTAAGCGGATGCAAACCGCTTGCGCTGATGCGCATGTCGAAAGATCCTTCTGAAGAGCAGTTGCGTTCTAGTGCGCATCACATCTCGGCTCTACAGTAATCTCCATTCACGGTGTGTAACCCATGTCACACTCTCCCAAACCCTTTTTCCCAGAAAGAAGGAAACCTTCATGAATCGCATAACACCAATGACACTGCTACGAGCATTCTGCGCCGCGACGTTGCTCCTAATGGCTGCGGAATCACAGGCGCTCGCCCAAACTCCCACTGCATCACCCCAAGTGGCGCCCCCACCGGAATTCCTCTCTATCACGGTGGTCAGCGTCAAGCCTGATATGATGATCGAATTTCAGAACTTCATGAAAAACACCACGAACCCCGCACTAAAGAAGGGTGGGATAAAGTCGCGTGAAGTTTGGCAGAATACAGCTGCTGCCGGAGACGCATTTGAGTATGTGCTGGTGACTCCCCTGGCAAAACTCGCAGATTTCGACGGCTTGAGTGCTCTTGAAAGAGGCCTGGGAGCACAAGGTTTGCCCGCCTGGCAAACCAAGGCAGGCAGTCTCGTAAATAGCGTTCGCCGATTTATCATTCGAACCCGGCCCGACTTGAGTTTCGCGGCTCAACGCACTGCAGCACCGAAACTGGCGGTGGTACACTTCGTTGAAGTAGCGCCGAATCGAAACGACGAGTATGAGAACTTCTTGAAAAATGATTACGTCCCGGTAATGAAACAGGCGGGCGTCACTTACCTGGTGTCTCAGACAATATTCGGAGGAAATGCCAACGAATATATTACGCTTACTATGCGGGACAGCTTTGCAGATCTCGACAAAGGGCCCATCCACATCCAGACGCTCGGACAAGAAGCCGGCCAAAAATTAATGCAAAAGTTGCCTGCAGGTGCAGTGGTGCATCTTGAACGTTCGATTACCAGATTTGTGCCCGAATTGAGCATAGCGCCGGTAACACAGTAAGATCCTCTTGCGAAGCTAGCCGCCTTGGATGGACCACAAAGAAAGAACCATATAAACCTTTGTGGTCCTCCTCACCCGCCCAAGCGGAGAACCCCCAGGCCCGAACATTAATCAGTCTTATCAGGACGCCTCGCCTTCCATTCCCTTTATTCCAACCCTAACGGGCACTCGCCTGCGGCTCTTGCGCAAAAATCTCCCTATTGAAATTGGCAGTCAACTTGTGAGACCATACCTCCCTAGAAGCAAAGAGGGGAGCGGTTAACTCGTGAAACAGAAGTCGGAACTGCCGCAGGGTACGCTCGACTTGCTGGTGCTAAAGGCACTCTCGTTGGGACCAATGCATGGATATGGCGTTGGCCAGCGCATCCAGCAACTGGCTGAAGACATGCTTCGAATCGAGGAAGGGACTCTTTACCCCGCGCTCTATCGAATCGAGCAGAAGGGCTGGATCGAATCGGAGTGGGGGCTATCAGAAAATAATCGGCGCGCGCGCTTCTACAAGATAACGCGACGAGGTCGCAAACAACTCGCCACTGAAGAGTCTCAATGGGAGCACCTCTCAACGGCGGTAACCAAAGTATTGAAGGCCACGTGAGAGGAGGCAATAGCATGTGGTCGTGGAAAGTTTTGCGAGACAGATTCCGCGCTTTGCGGGATAGCGACGCAGTTCACAACGAGATCGATGAGGAACTGCGTTTCCACCTCGACATGAAAACTGAGGAAAATATCAGGAAAGGCATGTCGCCTCACGAAGCTCGCATGTTAGCTGAACAACGATTCGGGCGCGTTACTCGGATCAAAGAGTTGGGATACTCAGTTAGAGGTGGCGGTCTCATGGAGACACTGTGGCAGGATCTGCGTTACGCGATTCGTATGCTCCGGCACGACGCGGCTTTCACCTTTGTTGCGGTTCTGACGTTGGCCCTTGGCATTGGCATGAACACCGCTATCTTTAGCATCGTTAACGCGGTGCTCTTGCAGCCACTGCCATTCGCTAACGCCGAAGCGCTCGTGACGATCTACAACACGTCCGGTGGAGAATCGAAATTCCCCTTATCGCCAATCGCTTTTCTGAATCTGAAGCGAAACAACAGCGTCTTTACTGATGTCGCGGCACTCAGTAATAAAGGATGGGCAGCAAATCTTACGGGACGTGGCGAGGCGGAACGGCTACAAGGGTTTCAAGTTTCAGCTAATTTGTTTTCACTGCTCGGTGTCGCGCCTCGACAGGGTCGAGCATTCACGGAGGATGAGGATCGTCCCGGCGGAAATCACGTTGTCGTACTCAGTAATGAGCTATGGCAGAGGCGGTTTGGGGGTGACCCGCAAATTTTTGGACAGACGATCACACTCAACGGCGACTCCTACATGGTTGTCGGGGTCATGCCCGAGGATTTTCGATTTTTCACTAAAACAGATCTATGGACGCCGCTCGCATTCACCCCTACTGACGAAAATGATCCGGCCGGCTACCTTGAGGTGATCGGCCGTCGCAAACCAGGCGTATCGTTCGCGCAGGCCAGCACGGAAGTCGAAACAATATCGCGTGAGTTCAATAAAAATTCTAACTCACAAGTGATTACCCGGTTAGGTATCCCGCAATCCGAGCTGACAGAGGAAGTTCGTCCGATGCTGTTGTTGCTGATGGTGGCGGTTGGGTTCGTGCTACTGATTGCTTGTGTAAACATCGCGAACCTTCTGCTGGCCCGCGGAAATGTAAGACGCAGAGAACTAGCAGTCCGGACGGCATTGGGTGCAGGCCGGTGGCGCGTGATGCGGCAATTGTTGACGGAAAATCTGCTGCTGGCACTTCTAAGTGCCAGCATCGGACTACTTCTCGCGAAATGGGCAACTCAATTCGTTGCGAGTGGTCTGCCTGAGTATCTCGCCGACGCAAACTCGCGTGTCGCCCTATTGAGGTTAGACACAACAGCGCTGGTTGTGACTTTCACGCTGGGACTCATAACCAGTCTCCTCTTCGGTTTAGTGCCGGCGTTTCAACTTTCAAGAATCGATCTAAATGAAGCATTAAACGAAGGCGGTAGAACTGTCGCACCACGAAAACATCTCCGCTCGGTGCTGGTCGTCGCTGAGGTTGCGCTGGCCATGGTGTTGCTGGTAGGCGGCGGCCTGATGATCAGGAGTTTCTGGCGATTAGCGCATGTGAATCTTGGATACGATCCAACCGGGGTGTTGACCGCTAAGATTGATCCCTCCGGTGACAGGTATGAAGGGCTGGATCGCGTCAGCTCGTTTTATCAGGAATTACTTAGACGCGTTCGGACCATTCCAAACGTTCGCGAGGCCGGAGTCATCAATAGTCTGAATGCGTCGTTTTCCTTTAGCATTGATGAGCACCCGCCGCTTCCTCCCGAGCAGGAACCCTCCGCGCAAATCAACCAGGTCAGCCCGGATTATTTTCGGGTGTTGGGAATTCCATTACGCGAGGGACGTTTCTTTGATGATAGGGACGCGAAAGGGTCACAGCCCGTCGTTATTGTCGACGAAACATTCGCTCGGCAATACTTCCCTGGAGAAGATCCGATTGGCAAACATATCAAAGGTGAATTCAGTCGTGGCGAGGGACAATCATCGCGCGAGATCGTAGGCGTCGTTGGCAGCGCAAGGTATTGGACCCTAAGCCGAGAGCCTTTTCCTCACATGTACTTTTCTTATCTTCAGGAAAACTGGGGCTCCATGTCACTCGTGGTGCGAGCGCAATCGGGAGATCCCATGCGGCTATCCGCACCTATTCGCGTAGAACTCGCAGCGATAGACAAGTTGCAGCCGATCCATTCGTTTAAGTCGATGGAATCGACAGTGTTTGCATTGGTCGCTCCGCAACGATTTACGACCTTGTTATTATCGGCTTTCGCAGTCATGGCTGCGGGCCTTGCGGCGATTGGAATTTATGGCGTCGTCTCGTATGGGGTGGCTCAACGCACGCGAGAGATTGGGGTGCGCATGGCTTTGGGTGCGACGGCGCACGATGTGCAGAAATTGATACTGCTGCAGGGAATGACCCCGGTCGCAATTGGAGCAATAATCGGGCTCAGTGCTTCTGTTGCCCTTACCAAGCTGATTTCGGGGTTGCTCTTTGGAGTGAGGACTACCGATCTTGCGACTTTGATTGCTGTGACGTTACTGCTGGTAATAATTGCTCTAATCGCTAACTACATACCGGCCCGCCGCGCGATAAGAATAGATCCTCTGAGCGCACTGCGGTACGAGTAGTTAAAGAAACCCAGGTGAGCCCCGGCGCGATTCCAACGCGCGACCTTCCGCTTAGGAGCGGTGCGATTCCAGCTGTACAAAGTTACTGTCGTCCCAGTACCAGGATTATTGACTTTGGAAAACCGCCACCGAGTCAGGAGTCTTTGCTATCACTGGTACTTGAAACACCGCATAACCCACCGCAAGCAGTGCAAGTAGGAACAAAACGAGGAAAACTCCGTAACACTTTCTGTCGAAGGCTTTGTTTTCTGCCGCTAACTTAGTGTTTAGTTCGCCTCGATTAAACTCATGCGAGCAACTCGGGCAGGCGTGAGAATCAGAAAAGCATAAATGCAGGCACTCAGGACACTTTACAAGACTCATCGGCAACTCTTCTTTCCGCGATTATCTTGACCTTTTTGAGTTCCGTTTTTTCAAGCCCAAAAAATCTCGCCATGTCGACGATTTGATTCAGGCTTACGAAATCACTGGGCTTGGCGCAGAACCTCTCTATACCCGGAGCAAACTCGCGGCATTTCATTGTTTTCGGGATGTTGAGGCCAAGGCGGCATGCGCCTTCCGGAGAGCGAAGCAGGCAGAAGTCGCAAACAATCATTTTATTTCCCTTCTGCTGGTTTGTTTGTTCCTTAACAAGTGTTTCGATCCTCCGCGTCCACGCGCGCTGTTAGTCCGAAGTAGTTGGATAAAACCAAATGTCTCCGCTACAAATCACCCGTTAAGAGTGAGCATGCACCATTCGCCGTATGCGATCCGCGAACAACACATCCATCTTCTTTGGTTCTATGATCGCAGTGACCTCACCTTCACCAAACGTCGGGTGCATCAGCATCTGTCCTTTGCGATACGTTCGCCCTTGATCATATGGCGCGCCGAGTCTATTGGACGCACGACGGGTTGTCCCAGCGCGGTAAGTGACGCGTGAGGCACACATTGGACATCCGACGCGCGTGATCCTTCCTGTCTTGCTGAGAGAAACCACGATGTGACCCCGCTCCTCGTTACAGGTGATGCACATTTGCTCTACACGATCTCCAATGTTGAAAACGGGCTTGTCTTCCATGATTCCTCCTGCGTGAAAATACTTAACCGAACCTGGCGCATGAATCTCGTTACATAAAAACCGACTGGCGCTCGTGGCTCAAGACGTGACCCGTAAAGCTTGCCAGCGCATCTGGTTCGTTATCATAGACATCGAACACAGTCAGAAGTTTGGTAATAATCATTATGTCCTGAAGCCGTTCCGTAAGATGGACCAGCTTAATTTGTCCACCCTTGTTGCTCATAGTTACGCAGCTTGAGATAAGCTCACCGAGACCGGTCGAATCTATGTGGGTGACGCCCCCGAGGTTCAAAAGAATCTTTTTCTTTCCTTCCTCGACCAGGCATCGAATCGACTTGTGCAGGGCGAGAGTGCCGCCGCTAATTCTGATGCGACCCTTTAAGTCAAGAACAGCTACATCTCCCTCACGGCGTTCATGAATATAAAGATTGACCACTTGAGTTCTCCTTGTGACTTCGAAAACATTGCTCTCAGGCTTTTTCATGCCTTCGATTGATAGCTGTTGAGTCAGATGATCTGGGTGAGTCCAGAGGAGCTGAGAAGGGAGTAAGCAACACTCGGTTCTTTACTGACCTTATGCCAGCTACGCGTATATGTCAAACGTGAGATATATTCCGCATGTGAAATACTCCCGGATCATAGTCATCCAAACCGTCAATCGCGCCTCGCCTGCGACCATTTTTTGAACATCAACTGGTGAGACCGGCGGGCGAATGCGCGGTGAGATGAGTGTGTTCGGTCACTTTTTGCAACGGCACCGTTCAGGGGTATTCGATCATCGGACTGGCCTTCGGAGAGCCAGGGATTTGCGAGTGCCCAACGGGCCGAATCAAACGGCTCATGCGTCTCAGAGGTGGTAGATGCCTTTTCGCTCATAGTAACAATGGACTAATAAGAAGCAGATCACGTGTGATTTGCAGCAATTAAGACAAGTTCTGCGTGGTCTACCAAGTCGCCACGTTTCAGACTTCGCAATGGATCTTTCACCAGTAAAAGGCCCACGTTATTTTGACCAGCTTTAGGAGCAAGTTCCTGCAGCAAGCGAGCATCCAGGGCTACGGGTTTGAAAAGCAGCATGTCCCCATTACGCGACCGAGCGGTCATCGCGTCACGGGTACTATGAAATAGTGGCACGCAAAAGCGTCCCTTATCGTCAAGCGCAAACACATCGCCGTTCGCCCTTTGCATGGCATAGATGTCGCTCATGCAAAGATTCTTACAGTGTCAGAAGCCAGCGTCTGTGCGCTAGACCGCTTATAGCCGAGTCGTTTTATCTCTGTCAGCTTTATATATGTGCGTTCGCGCACGGACGCTGAAAGTTGTCAGATGTATCCATCTTGCAGCGTCACGTTTCAATCATGATGATAGGCCGAGCACATTGCCCAGCCTGACAACTTCAATCAGTTGCGAGAGCTTATCTCACGTCTGCTGCGACCGCTGATACCAACATGAAAAAAACTTTTAATTTTAGATTTATAAAGGGACCATCAACAGTCCTGGTGGAATTAACAAATTCGTCCGAGCTGACGCTCAAATCCATCGAGATTCTGACAATCTTTCTGAAAGATGAAGAGACTCCCGGCGGTGGTCCTTCACAAGCTCATATTCGATTTGAGGGCGTAAAGTCTATGAAACCAGGAGAGAAGACAGTTCTATCTCACCGAACCTGGATTAATGGGAAACCGGTTGACACTGATCACGATCAGATGGAACGACTCAAACTGAGAGCGGGCCAAGCTAACCCTTATGCACTGGAGATTTCGTGGGAGGATGCGGAAGGCAAGATGCGTTTTCAACGGATACCAGTCGGCAACTGAGCAGAGACGAGGAAGGCTTATCCCAGTAACCGGTCGAACTCGTCTTTCACGACTGCCAGCGCTGATCGATTAATGCACGGGGCGCATCACCGTCGATGCGCGAGAGAGAAGGATTAACCAAGCGCTATGATCCTTATGGGTAAGTGTTGTTGCAAGTAAAAGAGTGCTTTGTATAGTCCAGCTGTAGAATATATTTCGAGTTAACAATATATCTCGGATGCGGGAAATATAATCTCGAATGCCGAGAGCGGCTGAAAAGCTGCCGCGCCGGATGAATGAGCCCGGTTCCCGAAAGTATGTTATAGTCCCTCCAGCATTTTATCGGTTCTTTTAACCACTCTCGACATCAGGATCTGCGCGTAGCGTCCCTCCTCCTTGTGCCGTCAGTTTGTTTTTTCAACTTGACTGTTCCAGGCCATCCTGATGCAAGCATCTGCAAACTACATCTCCGAGCACATAACGATCCGCGACGTACTATTCATTTTTGCTGTCCGTTACGGTTCTCGCGTGCTCTTCACGTAAAAGGTAACAAAGACTAATGAGTTATTCACGAAACAGTTCAAAAACCACCTTCATTTCTATCGCCGCGCTCATCTCTATGGCATCGCTCGCGAGCTGGCAATTTTATGAGTACGCTACATTCAAACATGACAACGGCCTGCTGAACATTGAAGGCGGAGGAAGTCACCTGGTGTGGGCGTTGCTCCTGGCTTTCTTATCCTGTGGTCTGGGTTTTTACGTCGCCTCAAGGTTGCTGCGGTACGACGCTGCGGATCAGCTACACATAACTTCGCCGCCGGCGAGGCGCAATTCTCGCAACCAGTGATGAAGCTTGTTGCGCCATTTAGTAGCTGTGTGAGGTCGAACAATCCCTTCTTGTCGTTGGATAACAAAGGCTTCTATAGCTGAGACAGATGAACGTTATGAACGGACTGCGCATCTTCATCCGGCCCAACAAAGGTCCGGTTGAAAATAATGTTTTCTATAGCCAGCGCAGCCATGGTCCGATATATCGCTGGCATTATGAAAACCACCTGGCCAAGTGGCACGTAGTGCGCATGGACACTTCCGACTGGAGTTCGCACGAATTGTGCACTGCGCCTTGGCAGTCCCTTCCTCAGGAGCTCAAGGCTCAACTAAGTGAACACTACGTAGAGTAGTAGCCTTTCACATCTTACGTAAGGATGATCCGATAGTAAGAGTGGGAGCGGTAGCGACCTGGTCAGTGATCAGCATACGATATGTCTAATAATTCTTGATCCCCGTCGTTGACCAGGTCGCTACCGCTCCCTGTACTGACTGTGTCCAAGAAGAATTTCGACTTTTGAGGCAAAGCTTCTCTTCAGCTTCGCCGACAAAGATATAATCTACACCCGCAAGATCTGCGGTAGTGGAGATGTAGGGCCCGCCAATGATTTACTCAAAGCAATAACGCGCTGCAGCGACTCCCGTTGCACGGTTAAAGTCTTTCTTCGGCTTTGCCTCAAATGCGAATTCAGCGTGCACAGCGCCGAAGGCGCTGCGTAGCTTGTCCGCACTCGAGAGAACCCAGGGCCGTTTAATTGTGTTTCAGCGCGAGTGATCGGTCTCTCCAGCGCGTTTTCACCAACGATTGTCGCGCAGTCACAGGCACTCAGGATGACCGCAACTACAGTTCGTCTCACTTCCACCGGCCGCGTTCCTACAGTGTAGGCTGCAATACTCATCATCGGAGGCTGGCGGACATTTGCACGGTGTATGAGCGCATGTTTCCGTAGATTGTGTGTTAGTCATTCTCCTCACCCTTATAGCTGAAACTGAACACTGAAAGGCGTAATTATGGGCCAAGCGCGCGGTTCACTGCCGCCGCCTTATATCACTCTACACCACGCGAATCAACACAAAGCCGAAGAACCAACCCCGGTTGTGTCGATTAAACCGCAGTGACTTATTGGAGGGAGATTGAGGATAGTAATTGTGATTAGAGATCGGATCTTTAAGACTGTAGTTTAGTGCCTTCAGTGTGCGGCCAACTTTGGCGGGTATTACGTAAGGAATGCTTCTTTATTTCTCGATCCATTGACGTCGGCGCAGAGTCTTTACCGAACGTATTCATATCGCCCGGAACAACGACCGTACCAGGCTCATACATTTCTAGTTTGGCTTGGCCCCTCCGCCTGTTTACGTTGGTCCATAGCTGGAACGCGTCTCGGGAATACGGGTGCGGCGCGCCGCTGAATTATCAAGATTTTTCACTCTATTCGGGCGCAGAAACGCTGAACGGCCCAATCTTACGGGGCAAGGTGGTCCAATATTTGCTTGAGGTGATACGAAGCTGTTCAATCAACGAAACCAGCTAAGGAGAAACTATGGACGCCTTTGAGTTACTCAAAGCAGATCACAAAAAAGTCAACGAGCTGTTTGATCAATTGGAGGCTGCTACCGGCAAGGCCAAGCTGAATGTGTTCAATCAAATCAAGACCGAACTTGAGTTGCACACTCACATTGAAGAAAAAATTTTCTATCCGGCTCTGGAGAAACCCGAGGAAACGCACGATTTGACTCTCGAGGCGTATGAAGAGCACAAGATGGTCAAAACGTTGCTGTCGAAATTGAGCGGAGCCAGGACCGCGGATGATGAATGGCAGGCGCAGGCTAAGGTGTTGCGAGAAAACGTAGAGCACCATGTTGAGGAAGAGGAAAACGAACTCTTCGATAAGGCTGATGATGCGTTGAGCGATGAAGAGATCGAAGCGTTGGGACAACGAATGGAAGCTGAGAAGGCGCGTAAGCAAGGCCGCCCGGCACAAAGGAGCACCACGAAGAAAAAGGGGATTGTTTCTCGCATCGCCGAGTTCGTTGGACTTGGATCGAGTTCGAGTAGTAAGAAATCTGGACCCGCAAAAAAAGGCGCGGCTAAAAAAGAATCGGCACGAAAAGCGACAACAAAGAACAGTGCCACTAAGAAACGTGCTAGCAAGAAAGCTGCGTCCACTACTAAGCGGGCTTCGAAATCAGCAGCGTCAAAACGGTCTTCACGGTCTAAGAAATCGGCAACGAAGAAGAGGCGACGATAAATGAGGTCCGCCTCTTCCGAATTGACCATCGACTTTTGCAAGCAGGTTAACGAAAAATAAGAGTGGCCCCCGTTTCAACGGAGCGCGATTGAACTGGATCACAGCGCCTCGCAGTTCTGTGAGTCTGTTCACCGCATCTTCCAGCGCCTTCGTCTTCGATCGCGGTTCGGAGTGAAAATCACATCGGGTGCAGCGATCCTATCTTCTACTGGAATAGGCCAATCACTCGCTCTGTGGCCGTTTCCGTGTAGATTTCGCTTTCGTCAAGCAGCAGGTCGGGTTGGGCCGGGACCAGCTTTTTATCTGAGCCGAGCCGGTACCAACCACCACCCGTGAGGTGCAGGAGCACATTCGCATTTGAGGGTATCTGGCCTGACCGTGCGACCTTCAGCAAAGTCGCAAAGGCGACGGCGCTGGCCGGATCCAGGTCGATGCCCTCGGTCTCTTCGAAGAGCCGAGCGGAATGCAGCGTCTCCAGATTGTCGGCGACCAGCATGTCGCCCTTCGTTTCTACGAGAGTGTCGTAAACACCGCCACGCACGGCATAAGGCGGTTGCCGGTTTGAGAGAACGTGAGCCGCAATTTGTCGAATCTGTTTCTTGGCATCCTCGCTGTTGAGGTTGACTAACTCTCGCCGCTCCGACTTCCAAGAAAGATACATCGGGATAAAGGGGAGGTTCTGGCTCAGCATCAACTTCGGCAGTTGATCCCCATAGCGACCATCTGCGATGAGCCTTTTGGCAGCCTCGTTGACAGCGATGCCTCCGGTGCCGCTGCCAACCGCCTGAAAGTAGTAATCAGGCAGAGCGCCGATGGTTTCCGTGGCATTGAGCATCGTCGTGCCCAAGCCGTCCCGTCGCGCAACATTTTTCACACCGCCTTCAGCAAAAAAGCCCTGCGTGCGAGTGACGCGGTCGGACAGCGCAATCGCGTCATAGTAATCCGTGAAACCAACCAGCGCGACAAGCTTGACACAGGGATCGAGCGGCTCAACGAACTGCATCTTGCCCAGTCCGCTCTCGGGAACGATGATGAGACAAGCTCTTCGATTGAGCGAGCAAGCGCGTGCAAACGCGGCGGCAGTGTTTCCGGCAGAGGCTACAACCAACACTCCCTCCGGCGCCTCAGAGAGACGCGAGAGCACCGCGTAGGCTTCAAACTCCTTGAAGGTGGCGGTCTCCAAATCGGCCCCTTTCTCCGGCCAGTAACCATTGAAAGCAACCCATAGGTTGGGCAACTCCGTGAGAGCACAGAGTCGTTCGCTACGATAAGTCACGGTTCGCGACGAACCCTTCAGAAAATGCCGAATCGGCAACCAACGACGATACCTGTAAATGCCCTCAGCCGCCGCGTCAGGCTCGAACCGCTGTTCGGAGTATTCGGCCATGAGGAGTGCCGGGTCGTGCGTCGCAGGGCATTGCAATTGGACTCCATCGTCCTCGAATTTCCCGGCGCATACAGGACACCGCAGTCTGTAATGGCGTTGTACCGGACAGGCAGACTCTTGCGCCGGCGACTCTCTGTTAATCAGCTCGTTAGGTGAGTGAGTCAAAGGAAGAGCTCCTATATCCGTAGAGTCTCTCGCAAACGAGCCCACGATTTAGGCAACTCTCAACAGTTTGTTGGATCCCACAAATATCGTGAGTGAGTTTCAGGGTATCAGAATCGATCCTGAACTGCCAGAGTTACCGGTCAAGTGCTTCTTCGATTGTATGGTAACGATGGCAAATCGATCGTTGCGAGATTTTGGCCACGGCCTCAACTCCAAAGCGGATTGAACGACACTCGGAATGTTTTGAACCGCGCAGATCGCATTTAATATTTTCCAATTCTTGTTTTGAATTTGAGTGCTAAGCGCCTTGCCTTCGACAGGTTGCGCTTTGAATTCCGGAAGTTTTGTTTTGCAGTTCGCCGGCAGCATTTTGAAGTTGATGTAAGTCACCCTTGAACGCGCCGAATAGATTGGGCGCGACGTCTCAAAGCATCGCTGATCGTGATTTCAGTTGTTTCGGTTACGTGACGTGTTTCTACGCGCACGCTTGCGCTACTATGATTAGCCATGGGCTTCTCGTACGCCCTTCGGAGTGGAGCTCTACATCGATAATATGAAAATTACATCAGTCACAAAGAAGCACAAAAGGCACGAAAAGGTGAGTCCAAACCTTTTGTGCCTTTTGTGCTTCTTTGTGGCCTAATTGTCCACCGCTGCCTTTTCGAGCTTGGAGGTGAGCATGATACTCAAAGACATTCGCTACGGAATTAGAAGCCTTGTCCGCAATCCCGCCTTCACCGCGATCGCAATCATCACGCTTAGTCTCGGTATCGGCGCGAACACTGCAATTTTCAGTGTAGTCAATGGCGTTCTACTCCGCCCTTTACCCTTCGCTGATGCTGAACGCATTGTGTGGTTGTGGGATACGATCCCGCAGCTCCCGACAGCGCCAACTTCCCTTCCCGAATTCCTTGACTGGAAAGAACAGAATCACTCATTCGAACACCTCGCGGCGTTTCTGACCGGCAACGTGTTTCTCGATTCCGGCGACGGCACTGAGGATGTACCCGTCGGAATCGTAACGCCCGAGTTGTTTTCGCTTTTTAAGGTGAACCCGATCATCGGCCGGACCTTCACTGAAGAAGAAACGCAGCCGGGGCGATTCCGTGTCGCAGTGCTAAGCCATTCCACCTGGCAGAAGCGTTTCGGCTCAGATCCAAATATCGCAGGTCGGACCATTCAGCTCAACGGACGCCCTTACACAATTATCGGAGTGATGCCCGCGGGTTTCTCATTCCCGGAGCGCGCGACACTTTGGCGTCCTTTGGTTATCGATCGATCAGCCCTGGATCGCGGTCCCCACTTTCTGAACGTCGTCGGCCGGCTGAAGCCAGACGTAACGCTCGCGCAAGCGCAAGCAGAAATGTCTACGCTCTCGGCGCGACTGTCAAAGGAACATCCGGAGAAGACTTCAGGCCATGGAGTCAAGATCGTAGGTCTCGCCGATATTGTAGTGGGTGACATCGGGCGGGCGCTTTTCGTCCTTCTTGGCGCGGTTGGGTTTGTGCTGCTGATCGCGTGCGCCAACCTGGCCAATCTGATGCTGGCGCGCATCGGTGGACGAGAACGTGAAATCGCCGTTCGCACTGCGCTCGGAGCCAGTCGCGTGCGCATCGTCCGGCAGTTGCTCACTGAAAGCCTACTGCTCGCGGTTGCCGGAGGCACCGTGGGTTTGTTGCTTGCGATTTGGGTCGTGAGTTGGCTGGTGTCCCTCAGTCCCGACACGATTCCGCGGCTAAATGAAATCAGGATCGATATGCGAGTCGCTGGTTTCACGTTGTTGATTTCTGCGGCTACCGGCGTGCTGTTCGGTGTTGTGCCCGCCTTGCAAGCGTCCAAAACAGAGTTCACGGATGCGTTGAAAGAGAGCGGCAGGACCACTGCCGGCGTGCGGAAGCAGAGGCTACGCAGCGCACTGGTCGTGAGCGAGGTCGCGCTTTCTCTCGTGCTGCTTGTCGGCGCCGGTTTACTAATCAGAAGTTTTGCAAAACTCAACCAGGTCAATCCCGGGTTCAATCCGGAACAAGTGCTGACGATGGGAGTGTCGTTGCTTCCTAACAATTATCCCGAAGACCAACAGGTTGCGACTTTCTATTCCCAAATCCTGGAACAGTCGGCGACTGTGCCCGGGGTCGTGTCAGTGTCAGCGACAGCAGGATTACCTGTTTCGGGAGCTGACACCACCGATAACTTCACCATCGAAGGACGGCCCGCTATCCCTAAAGAGTCAGAACCCTTGACTGAGTATTGGGTGGTAACACCGCGGTACTTCCAATCACTGGGGATTCCTCTTTTGGCCGGACGCGATTGTTCCGACGCGGACACAAAGCAATCTCCCAATGTCGTGATCATCAATGACGAGTTCCGACGACGCCACTTCGCTTCAGAAAATCCCCTCGGCCATCGCCTGAGACTTCAAGGCCAGGAACGCGATCCGCTCCTGATAGTCGGAGTGGTTGGTGACTCGCGCAATATCAGGCTTGATGAGCAGCCGAGGGCCGCAGCTTACGTTCCGTTCTTGCAAGATCCGTTAAGTAAAAATTTGGCGCGCTCGTTGACGATCGTGGCCCGCACGAAATCGGATCCCGCCGCCGTCGCCAGTTCGTTGAGATCGGTGGTGACTTCAATGGACAAGAGTGTGCCGGTGTACGCGGTCAAGCCAATGACGGAATATCTGCGAGACTCACTCTCCCGCCGCCGTTTCAGCATGGTCTTACTCAGCACATTCAGCGGCGTGGCGTTGATACTGGCGGCGCTCGGAATCTACGGCGTTATCAGCTACGGCGTAATTCAACGCACTCATGAGATGGGGATTCGAATGGCGCTAGGCGCTCAACGGAGCGACGTGCTGAAGTTGGTGCTACGTCAAGCGATGATCGTGGTGTTGGTAGGTGTCGGGATTGGTCTATTGGGTTCCTGGGCGCTAACACGACTACTGAAGAGCCTGCTATTCAACGTCAGCGTGACTGACCCGTTGACATTCGCCGGCATCGCGGTGCTGATGATCTTGATTGCCCTGCTCGCGTGCCTGATTCCGGCGATGCGAGCGACGAAAGTTGATCCGTTGGTGGCGTTGCGATACGAGTGAATGATCTGCCACAAAGAAGCACAGAAGGCCCGAAATCAAAGAATTCCTTTTGTACTTTCTGTGCTTTTTGTGGCTGGAAGAGTTTTGAAGGCGTGACTGACTCACCGGCACAATAGTCAACACCATTAACCCTGCCTCCTTTCTCCGGTAAATCCATATACCTCACCTCGATATCTGTGATGTTTCAACCGTAGCTGCCACTACAAGTCGTAGAAATAATTTTTTCAGTCGCACGGAGTCAAGAAATGAGCTACAGGAAAGAAACAAAACGAAGATTACGGCTGCTGGTGGCACTGATGCTGGTCGCGCTGACAGTTCCGTTCATCACGTGGCGAAGCAGCAATGCGGCGCCTGGAAACGTGTCGCAATCGCCGGTCCCGCCACAGTCACAAGACCGAAAACTCGATAACAAACTTCACCGAGTCGCGAAGCCCATTCGCGATCAGTACATCGTGGTGCTCAATCGCGATACCCCCGCCGAACAAGTGGATCCGATAGCCAACGAGCTGCTCGGCCGGCACGGCGGCACAACCAGATACATCTACCAACACGCCATCAAAGGATTCTCAATTCAGATGCCCGAGGCTGCCGCCATTGCGCTCAGCCATGATCCACGAGTGCAGTACGTCGAGGAAGATGCCGAGGCGACGCTCGAAACTACTCAGACTACTACCAACTGGGGACTCGATCGCGTCGACCAACGCAGTCTTCCGCTCGACAACACCTACCACTTCGCCAACGTGAACACCGGCGCCGGCGTTCATGTTTACGTTGTCGATAGTGGCATTCAGAACACGCACACCGAACTTCGCAATCCAAACGGCGTGACCCGTGTCGTTCGAGATTACGACGGCGTGTGGGACTTTCAGAACGGCAACGACTGCAACGGGCATGGAACGTTCGTAGCAGGCGTGGTTGGCAGCAACAGTTTTGGCGTTGCGAAAGGAGCAACCCTGCATGCCATTCGCGTTTTTGGCTGCGGTCCTTCGACTTGGACTTCGACCATCATCGGTGGGATTGACTGGGTGGCAAACGACGCGCATCTTCAGAAGCCCGCTGTAATGAATATGAGCTTCACCGTTGGCAGTGTCGATTATAGCCTTGAGGACGCTGTTAGGAGAGCAATCGAGAAAGGCATCACCTGCGTGGTGGCTGCCGGCAACTCCAATATCGATGCGAGCAACATTTCTCCGCAA
The DNA here is from genome assembly GCA_035696765.1 of Pyrinomonadaceae bacterium. Classification (GTDB taxonomy): domain Bacteria; phylum Acidobacteriota; class Blastocatellia; order Pyrinomonadales; family Pyrinomonadaceae; genus PSRF01. The sequence continues at coordinate 16,718 of DASSEB010000190.1, forward strand.
CGTGTGGCGGAGGCGATCACAGTTGGTGCGACGGATATGACCGACAACAGGGCCGCCTTCTCTAACTTTGGTCCGTTCGTTGATGTATTTGCACCGGGCGTAAACATCACGTCGACCAGCAACATAGACGAAAACGGCAACGGTAATTTGGACGACGCGAGACAAGCCTCTGGAACATCCTTCGCCGCCCCCTTCGTGGCAGGTATAGCCGCTCGTTTTCTTCAGGCTAGCAGTGTCGCGGTGGCAGCCAGTGTTCAGGGAGTCATCAAAAATAACTCTACACCTGATTTGATCCCGGATCCCGGCGCAGGTTCGCCGAATCTCCTCTGCTACTCGGAGATTCACAACAAACTCCGTACGGAAACGATGATCACGTCTATCAAAGAATCCGACGTCATTGTAGATACAGGTTTGGACGTCGGGCCCAATGAGTGGCCCAACTTCACCGGATTTGGACAAATATGGGGCGGTTTTCCGGAGTTCCCAGATCCGAATGGCCCGCAGGGTGAGAATATGATCGCAATTAATGCCAGGTTTCCATTGCCAAATTCACGACCCTTGTCGTTGGTCGGCTTACTTAACGATCAGACGTTTTATATCGGGTTGAGTAACGCTAGAAGAACAAACTTCACAACGTCTAAGAGGCTTTTCCTTCAAATCAACGATGATCCGCATGGTGACGGTAGCGGAGAGTTCATGTGCACTGTCCAGATATGGAATAGAACCGCGGACGTTTCCGCTGACTTTGTGTCTCAGTCGATGCCGTCAATCGTATTGCCCGGCCAGGTCTTTCCCGTTTTGATAACGATGAAAAATGTTGGACCAACTACATGGATTAGAGGCACCGATTTCAACCTGTCTTTACTGCCATGGAATGCGGTTCAGATTCCGTTGCCCAACGATGTACCGCCCGGCGCCACGGTGACGTTCAATTTCAATGCCACTGCGCCTTCTACTCCGGGGAACTATAACTACCAGTGGCAAATGAATTACTTGCCTGTTGACAGGTTCGGCGATGTGACACCGAATGTGCCGATCACCGTGCTCGCGTGGTCCAACCAGGCGGAGTTTATATCGCAGTCGGTGCCGAAAGCGATGTATGGTGGTGAGTCTTACAACGTGTCAGTCACGCTGAAGAACGTAGGCAACACGACCTGGCAGACTAGCAGTAACTACTGGCTCGGTTCGCAGAATCCACAGGACAACATGACCTGGGGTATGAAACGAGTTGCGTTGCCCTCGGCGGTGCCACCGGGTGGAACTATTACCATTCCATTTACCGTCACCGCGCCTGGAAAGTCAGCAACCTACAACTTCCAATGGCGCATGGTCCAGGACGGAGTTGAATGGTTCGGCCCCCAGACCCCGAACGTGCCAGTGGCAGTAAAACCGCCACCATGTGTGTGGTGTTAGTGTTCGGTCGAACTTGGGAAGCAAGTAAAAGGAGTCGCGGAAAACCGTGGCTCCTTTTGCCTGTCTACCATCGTCACCTAATTTTTTGTTATACGACTTGGTCCAGGATCGAAGGGCCAGCGGGTTCGACTCGGCACCGCGCTTTTCCGGCCATCACATCATAGCGGGATGCCCGTGCGTCTCATAAAATCCTGGAAGCGAGGATCTTCTCTCAGCTTGTTTAGTCGCGGATCGAATTGTACTGAAAGGGCTAAGAGCGACCGTTCGCGATAGGCCTTCTCGATCAATTCAAGCGCCCTATCCTGCTCGCCAAGCCCGACGTAGATCACCGCCATCTCGTACGGCGAGACATAGATCTTCTTCGTCAGCTCGTCCAACATCCGCAGCGAGTTTTGAGCATCGCGCACTCTGCCGGAAACTGCATAAATATGACCCAAAGCTCCCACTCCATCGATCCCCTGAGAAAGAGTTATCGCTTTTTGGCACTCTTCAATCGCTTCAGAGGTACGACCTTGTTGTTCGTATACAAGGCCAAGCCATTCGTGAAGGGGGGCGAATGTCGGTTTTGTCTCCAACTTCCGGCTGAGAACATCAATCGCTCGATCATATTGCCGGGTGAAATAGAAATGTTGAATTTGACGCGTGCCTACCATATACGGAAGAAAGTCTTCGAATCTCTGCTGTTCAGCTTCAGCTTCGTTGACGCGCTTAAGCACCAGGAGGTAAGACCCAAACCACGCATGCGTGAGCTTGGGATCCAGTTCGCGAGCACGCGCAAACTCGCGCCCGGCGCGTGCAAAATCCCAATCGTATTGATAAGCAATGCGCCCGAGCATGGAATGTGCGTACGCAACTGTTTCATCCAGCTCGAGTGCCTTCATTGCCGCGGCCCGGCTCGGCGGCAGAAACTCTGCCGGCGCCACGCCGTACGTGCCCAACCGCATGTAAGCGTCACTGAGTCCTGCATAGGCCATGGCGTACTTTGGATCGAGGGCGATGGCCTGATGAAACTGTTCGATGCTCTTTAATTCATCCTCTTTCGTTGTTTTGCTCATCAAGTAGTGGGCCATGAGAAAAGCTTCGTAGGCTTTCTGGTTTTCGGTGTAGCGCTTGCGCAAGCGCTGCATCTCTTCATGGTCTACCGTAACCACTAAATTTGCGAGAACCTTCGTAGAGACCGAATCTTCGAGTTGAAAGATGTCATTGAACTTCTCATCGTAATTTCCAGTCAGCAGTGATACGCCATCACGCACCCTAATCAACTGGGTCGTCACGTGCTGTTTCGCTCTATCGATTTCGCCGCAAAGCACGAAATCCACATTCAACGCGCGGCCAACAGCTCGTGGTTCCTGATTCGAGCCGGCAAAGTGGAGTACGGTCGTTATCGGAACTACCGAAAGATTTTTGCTGCTACTCAGGCGGTTGGTTAAAGAATCGGCGATCTCGACTCCGAGGTACTCATCCGTTTTGTCACTGCCGGAGATTTTAAAAGGAAGAACTCCAACCGAAAAGATCGACGTGGCCGGCGGCGGATGAGTCAATCGGGTATGTTGCTTCCAAAGCAATCCGGCAATTAAGAGAATGACGATAACTGCGCAGCTTAGAGCCGCGGCTTTACGGGAGAGCAGTGGGGATTTGCGGCGACCCGACTCGGGAAGAGCTATCGGAACGGATTTGACTTGGTCGCTTGAAGCAAAATCGCTTTGCACCTCTTCGGCAGCAACCGGAATCTCCTCTTTCGGGTCGAGCTCGGCCGTACCATTGCTCTGTTGCACCTCGGCAACAAACCGGTAGCCCCTCGTGTGAACCGTTTGGATATATCGCGCCGCTCTGGGATCGTCCCCGAGGGTTTTGCGCAGCTTGGTAATCTCCCGCGCCAGAGCATTCTCAGTAACAAATGCCCCCTTCCAGACTGTGTTCAGGATTTCATCCTTTTCGACGAGCCGGCCACGGTTATCGATCAAGAAAAGCAAGAGGCTGAACGTTTTTGGCTCGATTTGAACAGCATTACCGGACTTAAATACCTGGAATTTTGAAGGCTCGACTCGAACGTCGTCGAAGAGAAATACAGAGGAATTCTGACCGGTCATAAAAGCGTCACTAAACCATCAACCTTTCCAAAAGACGATTGGCACGTCTATTCGTAAAGTCAGCTTTGGTTCGGAAAAGTTTAGGTGCCTTGGGACGAAAAAACAATGAGATAAATGGCCAGCGCGCAAACCGGGTGCGTCAACCGCCAGGCAATATAGCTTACAGTTTCATCTTCCGGAATTATCTCTTCGCGTTACATCTCTTCCCAACGCGCACGGCGCATTCGGTAAGTCCCAACCCTAGTCAACAGGAAAGAGACATCAAATGAGAAAAACTATCTGTGCAGCGTGTTTAGTTATGCTCGCGTGTTTGCCGGCAATGGCCCAGGACACCCCGAAGGTCGAGGTCTTTGGCGGCTATTCATGGGCCGGCGGGAATTTTCACGGCTGGAACGGCTCAGTTACGGGAAACATCACCAAATCCTTTGGCCTCGTCGCCGACTTTAGCGGTCATTATGGCAATGAACAGGATGGACCAATCCTGGTAAATGAAGATGCGCACTCGGCTCATTTTGGGCCGCGCTTCTCGTATCGCGGAAAGAGATTGACCCCTTTTGCGTATGCGCTGTTCGGGTTCACGCGTTTTCACCAAAGTGCGACTATTTCTGGCCAGAGGCTGTCAGATGCCGACACGGGCTTCAGCTCAACACTGGGTGGCGGGCTCGATGTGAAGCTAAATAACCGATTCGCGATCCGTGCATTCCAGATTGATTATTTTCGCCCCAACTTCTTTGGTGAAGCTCACAACCGAGGACGGCTTGCGTTTGGCGTCGTTCTGCGATTCGGGAAAAAGTAAGCAAGCTGCCGTGGTAGCATGCCCCGTTGTAATGAGTGCCTGCTATAATCAGTCGCCACCACAAAAGAGGCTGCATGTCTAATCTGAGTACTCGCATCCTGCTAGTTCTGATTATTGTCCTAGCCACGTGCTCACTCGCGTTCTCTCAACCAACTCCGGAACGACAAAGAAACTATCCAGCACCGGTCGAGGGCGACTATACGATCAAGGACTTCAAGTTTCGCTCAGGTGAGACTCTCCCCGAACTGAAACTTCATTACTTCACTATCGGTATACCGGCGAAAGATAACAACGGAGTCACACGCAACGCTGTCCTGATTATGCACGGCACTGGAGGTACAGGTGCGCAGTTTCTCTCGCCACAATTCGCCGACATCCTTTTTGGTCCAGGTCAACTACTCGACGCCACTAAGTACTTCATCATCCTTCCCGACGCCATTGGACATGGTCGATCCAGCAAACCCAGCAACGGACTCCACATGAAGTTTCCTCATTACACGTACGACGACATGGTGCTTGCGCAGTATCGACTCATCACCGAGAAACTGGGCGTAAATCACCTGCGTCTGGTAATGGGCACTTCAATGGGTGGAATGCACACGTGGGTTTGGGGTGAAACATATCCCGACTTCATGGACGCCTTGATGCCGCTGGCGAGCATGCCCATTGAGATCGCCGGTCGCAATC
>DASSEB010000191.1:0-10192 GCA_035696765.1 Pyrinomonadaceae bacterium
TCACCCTCGACTTTTAGAACGAGGAGAAACGGAAACGGCTGACCATTCGCATCTGCGACTGCATCCCACTGCCCATTCAGATTAACGGCGGCAGCCGGAGCAGCGGCAGCAGCCGGAGCAGCGGCAGAAGCAGCGGCAGAAGCCGAAGCAGCAGGAGTAGCAGCAGGCGTGACCTTCTTCAACTCCATCGCCACCTTTTCCGTCCCGTGTATCGCTTCGCCGATGAGCTTGTCACCATCAACTTTGCCGACGAACTTCGCATCTTTTCCAAAGTTTAGCGTGAGGGTTCCGTTTTCGAGTTTTCCGTCCGTCACTTCGGCGGTCATATCACCGTGAGTCGCACGTCCGGTGATTTTTGCGCCTTCGCTTTTAAGCTCGAGCGTGACCTTCTCCTCAGCCGTCGCGCCGGGCCGCTTCACCATACCTTCGTACGTGCCCGACACATCCTGAGTCGTCGCGGCCTGCGCAAATGCCGTCATCATTCCGAGCAGGAACGTGAGTATGAGTAAGCCGGCTCTGTTGGTTTTGAATTTCACTGGTCTATTCCTTTCAGCAGACTATGCCGCCTTGTTGCGTTGTTCATTCTCGAGCGCGCTCTTGGCCTGCGCGGCGACGGTTGCGAACGATTCCGGTTGATGCACTGCGAGATCGGCCAGGACCTTTCGATCGAGTTCCACGTTCGCGAGTTTCAGACCATGCATGAGCTGCGAGTAATTCAGTCCGTTCAAGCGTGCGGCGGCGCCGATGCGCACAATCCACAGGCTGCGAAAGTCCCGTTTCTTCAACTTGCGTCCCGTGTAAGCGAAATTCAAACCGCGTTCGACTGACTCTTTCGCTGACCGGTAAAGTTTCGACTTAGTACCGCGATACCCTTTCGCCAGTTTCAATATCTTCTTGCGTCTCTCGAGACGCTTGTTGCCACGTTTTGCTCTGGGCATAAGATGATTCCTCCTTTATAAATTGCCGATTCCGATTGCCGGGCGCCGATATGTGGACCGCGGCAATGATTAATCTCTGCCGTAAGGCAACATCGACATCACGCGATCGTGATCAGCCTTGGAGACGAGCACATCGATGTCCAGGTGACGCTTTCGCTTATTGGTCTTCTTCGTCAATATGTGCCGCGCATGCGAATGGCCCCGTTTGATCTTTCCGGTCGCCGTCAGCCGCACTCGCTTGGCCGCACCTTTGTGGGTTTTAAGTTTTGGCATTTATCTTTCCTTTCAGTCTATTGCGTGGGCGCTTCCGCCTTCACGCCGCCGCTCTTATGTCTCTTTGGTCCAAGGATGATGAACATCTGGTTCCCTTCCATCCTTGGCCGCGCTTCAACCTCGCCGACATCGGCGAGATCGCGCTCGAGCCGCTCCAGAATTCGCGCGCCTAACTCACGGTGAGTCATCTCGCGTCCGCGAAACCAGATCGTGGCTTTCACCTTGTCGCCCTCCTGCAACCACTCGCGCGCATGCTTCATGCGGTAATCGTAATCGTGGTCGTCAGTACCCGGCCGAAACTTTACTTCCTTGACCGTGATCGTTACTTGCTTCTTCTTCGCCTCGTTCGCCTTCTTCTTCGCTTCGTACTGGTACTTTCCGAAGTCGATGATCCGGCAAACCGGAGGATCGGCGTTCGGGGCGACCTCGACGAGATCCAGCCCCTTCTCCCGGGCGGCGCGCACTGCATCGCGCACATCCATCACGCCCAGTTGCTCTCCTTCCTCACCAATCACGCGCACCTCAGGCACGCGAATTCTTTCATTAATGCGAACCGGCGGCACACGCCTGTTATCAGGACGCTGACCGCGACCACGAAAGCCTGTAGCTATTGCTGCACCTCCTGAGTTTGATTGTTGTTAGTCAACGCGCGCGTCTCGACTAACCGGCGCGCCATCTCTTTGAATTCCGCAACCGGCATGACACCGATGTCTCCCCTTGCACGTTCTCTAACCGCTACCGTTTTCTGCTCCATCTCACGATCGCCGAGTACGAGCATGAACGGAATTTTCTGTAACTGCGCATCGCGAATCTTAGCGCCGATTTTTTCGCTTCGCAGGTTTGCCTCGACACGGAAGCCCGCGGCCCGTAGTTCACGCGCTAACTCATCCGCATACTCATTGACTCGATCCGTGATCGGCAATACCGCGACCTGCACCGGCGCCAGCCACATCGGAAACACGCCGGCGTAGTGCTCGATCAAAACGCCGAAGAAGCGTTCCATCGAACCAAACAGCGCGCGATGAATCATTATCGGTTCGTGCGGCTTGTTGTCCTCGCCGATGTATTCGAGCTGAAAACGCCTCGGCAAATTGAAATCAAACTGCACCGTCGTCAACTGCCACGTGCGGCCAATCGCGTCTTCGACACGAATATCGATCTTTGGACCGTAAAAGACGGCTTCACCTTCGATTCGCTGGTACGGGATCTGGCGGCTGTTCAACGCATCCACCAATGCGCTTTCGGCACTTTCCCAGTCTTCGTCTGATCCGAGGTAAGCGCTGCGATCCTCTCCTCTGACGGAAAGCTCGACTTTGATGTCCTTGAAGCCAAACACTCCGAAAAGGTGAAAAGCGAAATCGATGCAGCCGAGTATCTCACCGCGCACCATTTCCCTCGTACAGAAGATGTGGGCATCGTCCTGCGTAAAACCGCGTACGCGCGTCAGGCCATGCAACGTGCCGGAAAGTTCCGCACGATAGACCGTTCCCAACTCCGCATATCGCAGCGGCAAGTCGCGGTATGACCGTTGGGCGGACTTGTAAATGCCGATGTGAAACGGGCAGTTCATCGGCTTGATGCGAAACTCCTGCTCTTCGAACTCCATCGGAGAGAACATCGAGTCGGCATAGTTCTCCTCGTGCCCGCTCGTAAACCAGAGTTCGCGTTTCGCAATGTGAGGCGTGAAAACGAGCCCGTAGCCACGCACTAACAGCTCGTGACGCAGGTAGTCTTCCATCTCCTTCCGAATCGCGCCGCCTTTCGGGTGCCAGAAGATCAAACCCTGGCCGTAGTCTTCCTGGATTGAGAAGAGATCGAGCTCGCGCCCGAGACGACGATGATCGCGCTTCTCCGCTTCTTCACGTTGCTTGAGCCACGCATCGAGTTCTTCCTGCGTGAAGAACGCCGTGCCGTAAATGCGCTGCATCTGCTGTTGCGATGCGTCGCCTTTCCAGTAAGCGCCCGCGAGCGAAAGCAGTTTGAAAGCACGCAGCTTGTTCGTGTTCGGCACGTGCGGGCCAAGACAGAAGTCGAGGAACGGAGAACCGTCGATGTAATAGACGCTGACGTTCTCCCCCGCCTTCTCATCGATCAACTCACACTTCAACGGTTCGTCGCGTTCACTGAACACGCGCAACGCCTCGGCCTTCGGAATCTCCTCGCGACGATAACCAAGGTTCTTACTTGCGATCTGCTTCATCCGTTTCTCGATGACAGGCAGATCGGCTTCGGTCAACTGCCGCGGCGTAATCACGTCGTAAAAGAAACCGTAGCGCGGATCGTCGAGCAGCGCTGGTCCAATGCCCAGCTTCGTGCCGGGAAACAGATCGAGAACAGCCGCGGCCAACAGGTGCGCGGTTGAATGGCGCAGCACCTCGAGGCCGTCGCGCGTTTGCGGCACGATGGGTTCGATCTGGACCGCTTCGCCGTTGGCACGAAGCGTGTCGAGCGGGGCGGTGAGGTCTACCTCACGATCGCCCACTTTCGCCGCCAGAGCCTGCTTGGCCAGGTCGCGATCGAGCTTCTTGAGAGCTTCCGCGACCGTGGCCGAAGCGGGCACGGGAACCGGTTCACCGTTTTTCAGTTGTACGTTGATCTCGCTCATTTCTGTGTCCTCAGCCGCCGCAAAACCAGAGCACGGGGACGGCAAGAAAGACCCTTTCGTCCCAAGGCCGAAGACATTCCCTACGATTTACGATTCACTAAATTTGTTACTACAGTCGATCGGATTCGATAGGAGCGCCTTCGCCGCGCGCCCGCGTGGTTGCGGGCCGGCATTAAAAAGTAAAGAATCGAGTAGTAGTTCGATTCATGACGAAGGTCTTCGGGAGCATCCTATCAAAAATTAGAAAACTGCCTCGTAACGAGCGCCGATTCTAGCAAAGGCCCATCGGATTGAGCAAGTTACATTAGCCACAAAAAGGCGCGAAAAGCACAAAAGAAATGCGCTTTGTGCTTCGTTGTGTCTAAAATGCGGGAAGTATGAGACCCCCAAAAATCCCGTATCTCGCTGCTCTGCTGGTCCTGACAATCATTTACCCGGCTTCGGCCCAACAGCAGCCATGCAGCCCGCCTGTCGCCCTGCCTACGGCGACCGAACCTAACATCTTCACGGAAGAACAGGAAATCTATCTTGGTGACGCCGTTGCCGAGCACATCCAGCGCAGTTACAAAGTGATCGAAGATGCGGAATTAACTGCCTACTTGACCAGCATCGGCAATCGTCTCACCAAACACCTGCCGCTGAACCGGCTGCGGTTTCAGTTCTTCCTCGTCGATCTGCCGGACGCTAACGCGTTTGTGATTCCCGGCGGGCGAATTTATGTCTCACGCAAACTCGTGGCGGCCGCGCTCAACGAGGACGAGCTCGCGGGTGTCATCGCACATGAGCTGGGCCATCTCGTAGTTCACCAATCAGCCATCGACACTACGCGGACGTTCAGAGACGTCCTTGGCGTTACTTCGGTGACGGATCGTCGCGACGTCTTCGATAAATACAATCAACTGATCGAGAACCTGAATCGAAAGCCGGGGGCGTTCAAAGTTCCCGACCGCGAGAAGGGCCAACTCTTCGCCGATCAGGCAGGTCTTTTTGCACTCGTCTCCGCCGGCTATGACGTGGGTGCGATGGCCCGGTTTTGGGATCGTATTGCCGGAACGCAAGGGAAAAAGGGTAGCTGGTTCTCAGATCTTTTCGGCACGACGCGCCCGGAACAGAAGCGACTGCGCGAGATGAGTAAAGCGGCAGAAGCCGTGCCCGCTGCTTGCCGCCAGCAAAGCTCCGCCACTCAAGCAGAAACGTTCGCGAAATGGCAGTCAAAGGTGATTGCCCATGCCCGGCTCGGATTGAAGGAGTCGCTGCATGGAGTTCTAACAAAACTGGAACTCTCCCCGCCATTGCGGAGCGACATCGTTCACCTGCGCTTCAGCCCGGATGGCGCGTATGTCCTGGCTGAAGACGATGCGGGTATTAGCGTGCTATCGCGTGAGCCGTTTGCTCCGCTATTTCGGATTGACACCGCCGTTGAGAGTTACTACGCGAATTTCACTCCCGATTCCAGGGAGATAGTTTTCTACACTGATAATCTGCGAGTCGAACGGTGGAGTGTTTCGGAGCGCCGTCAGATTGATGCTAAAGAGGTCGTACTGCCGAAAGGTTGTTTGGAGACTGACCTGTCGCCGGATGGGAAGTTGCTTGCGTGTTTGGATCCGGATTTTGACTTGAGTCTGATTCGCGTAGAAAACGGAGAAACAGCGTGGCACAAGAAGGACTTTTACGCGCCGGATTATTGGCAATGGCTCTCGATCTATTCAGAGTTGCGGCTACGTCGTGAAGAGTCGAGTGATTTGAATCTCTTGCTGATCAACATGAACTTCTCGCCGGACGGCCGCTACTTCGCGGCCGGTTATCACGGCCGTTTAAAGTTAGGAAGAACGGCGGTAGGCGATGTCAGCGAAGTGATTGACACCACTGCGATGACCAAAGTTTCCGTCCCTGATTCGGTCAAACGACTGGTAGTGGGTGGCTTCACTTTCGTAGGCAATGACCGCATGGCGGGCATCAATCGTGAAAACTTCAAGAAGTCGGCTGTGGTTAAGTTTCCGTCAGGTGAGGTGCTGGCGGAGATGGAATTGTGGCGCAAAAACATGACCGCGGCGACACGCGGTGATTACCTGCTGATTCGTCCAATCAAGGACTATGCGTTGGGCGTGATGGACATCAACAGTAAAACGATCGCGAAAGTCAACGAACGCGCCGCGCTCGATATCTACGATCAGTTCTTTGTAGCTGAAATGCGCAATGGTCAGCTTGGCCTGTACCGCATGGAGAAGAATGAACTCGTGGCCAGCGCAATCTTGTCCAATGCTTCGCTCGGACGCTTGCGGGTCGCCGAGGTCTCGCCGGAGTTGAAATGGTTAGCGCTGTCCGGACGTTCGCGGGGCGGCGTTTGGAACCTTGGTAAAAAAGGTGAAGCGGCTTTGTCTCTACGTGATTTCCAGGGCGGTCATGTGACCGACGATGGGTATTTCTTTGGTGATTTCCCGAAGACTGAGGAGGTAGAGCGTAACATCGCGAGATTCAATCTCAACAATGGCGACGCGGTTAGCGGGCCAAAGATCGAGAGCAGCAGCTCGCATCAATACGGCCAATTCTTGTTTACGATCAAACCAGCGAAGCCGGCTCAGAAAGAGGAGCCTGGGGACGACACAACCGTTGATCGGACAGTTTATCGCCGCGACGTGATCGTCGAGATGTTCGATGCGCGCACGATGAAGAGTTTGTGGTCCAAGCCTTTTCCAAAAGAGGCGCCGCGCGTTTGGATCGCGGCGTCGCATCAAACTATGGCCATGCTGTGGGATGTTTCGAGCGACGCCGCGAAGTCGGAAATCGCGAGTGACCCGAAACTTACTCAGCAGCTCGCCCGGATGAATGAGAAGGAGGGCGACTACTTTCTCAAGATTGTCGAGGCGCAAACCGGGAACGAAATTGGCAACCTCCTTATTGAAACCGGCAGGGGTTCTTTTCGCCTGTCGAACATCGTTGGCGCCGGTGATTCAGTGATCGTAACTGACACGCAGAATCGTGTGCTCGTATATTCACTAAAGACCGGCGAACGAACAGGACGCGTGTTTGGCGGGTACGCGACCGTTTCACAGGTTTCGAAATTGCTGTGTGTTGAAAACGAGCGCGGCAAAATAGCTGTCTACGATCTCGAGTCGATGGAGAAGCGGGACGAGTTTAGCTTCTCGAGCCCGATATCGATGTTGCGCTTCAGCCGCGACGGCCGTCGTTTGTTTGTCCTTACGACCGCGCAAACAGTTTACGTCATTGATGTATCGTCGTTAGCGAAGACTTGATCGAGCCACAAAAGGCGCACAAATCACAAAATATTAGTTTCATTGAATTTTTTGCGGGAGAAACACGCATGCGCTCAGCACGGGCTTTAGTGGTCGTTTTGTTACTCTGCTGTTTTAGCGGTCAGATTCCGGCGCAGACTTCCATACGTACTAACGTCAAGGCGCCGGTCAGCGAGATGCGGAGCGCGATTGAACGTTACACCGTCGATCGGGGAAGTCTTACGCGCTCGTATCCGGTGGCCGTCTCGCCTGCGCGACGCGAGCGTTTCAAAAAGTTCTATAGCGAGTGGCTCGCCTCGCTTCCGAGTCTCGACTTCGACTCGATGAGCCAGGACGGCAAGATCGATTACATACTCTTCAAAAACCATCTCGAATACGAGTTGCGCCAACTCGACATCCAGTCGCGACAGCTCAACGAGATCGAGCCGCTGCTTCCCTTTGCAACGCGGATAATCGAGCTGGAAGAAGCCCGACGCCGCATGGAAGCAATCGACTCCGCGAAGGTTGCAGCGACGCTGACAGACTTAAGAAAACAGGTCGACGAAAGACGCCGCGCTATCGAACTCGGACTGCGTTCGGAAACTCGCAGCGGTGATGCGAACGTCGAGCCGGTGCGCGTGAAGAAAACCGTGGCTAATCGCGCGGTCCTCGCCATCAATGGTCTGCGCAACAATCTGCGAAACTGGTACACGTTCTACAACGGCTACGATCCTCTGTTCACGTGGTGGAACGAGGAGCCTTACCGCTCACTCGATCAGTCGCTTACGGCCTACGCAACTTTTATTACGGAACGCGTCGTCGGTATCAAATCATCCGAAGGCGGACAGACAGCAACCGCTCAGAATCGCAGCGGTGGTCCAGGCGGCGGACAAGGCCCTCAGCGCGCCGGCGGCAGCGTTGCGCGACCGGGTGACGCGAGCGACATCGTCGGCGATCCGATCGGGCGTGAAGCGCTGCTCGTCGAGTTGCGCTCGGAAATGATTCCTTACACGCCGGAAGAACTGATCGCGATCGGCGAGAAGGAGATGGCCTGGTGTGAAAACGAAATGAAGAAGGCGTCGCGCGATCTCGGCTATGGCGACGATTGGCACAAGGCGCTCGAACACGTCAAAAACCTTTACGTCGAACCGGGCAAGCAGCCGCAGATGATCCGCGACCTCGCGCTCGAAGCGATCAAGTTTGTCGAAGACAACAACCTGGTCACAGTTCCGGAGCTGGCCAAAGAGAGCTGGCGGATGGAGATGATGACTCCCGAGCGGCAGTTAGTCAGCCCCTTCTTTCTCGGCGGTGAAGTCATTCAAGTTTCATTTCCGACAAACACGATGGCGCACGAGCAGAAGATGATGAGCATGCGCGGGAACAACATCCACTTCTCGCGCGCCACGGTTTTTCACGAGCTGATTCCGGGCCATCATCTTCAGGGGTTCATGTCGGCGCGCAACAAACCGTACCGAGCGATCTTTGGGACGCCGTTCTGGACCGAGGGCAACGCGCTTTATTGGGAACTGTTGCTGTGGGATCTCGGCTTCGCCAAGACGCCTGAGAACCGGATCGGCATGCTCTTCTGGCGCATGCACCGCTGCGCGCGAATTATTTTCTCGCTCAACTTTCATCTCGAGAAAATGACGCCGCAGGAGTGCATCGACCTGCTAGTTAACAAAGTCGGACACGAACGTGACAACGCGACGGCCGAGGTGAGGCGTTCGTTAGACGGCAGCTACGGACCGCTTTACCAGATTGCGTATCTGATCGGCGGACTTCAGCAGTATGCGATGCACAAAGAGCTGGTTGACTCAGGGAAGATGACGAACCGCGCTTATAACGACGCCTTGCTGAAGGAGAACCGGATCCCGATCGAGATGCTGCGCGCCGCTATCACGAACCAGAAGCTGACGCGCGACTTCGTCACGAACTGGCGATTTTACGGGCAACCTTAACCACAGATTACACGGATTTATTTTCGATACTGGAGTCGCAGCTTCACGAACATTGATTCGGTTGGCTTCATGCTCGGTCGGTAGAAGAGTAGTTGTGGCGCGGGCGCGCTGGCGGTCAACGCTCTCGTCGTTGCGTCCTTCTCTTCCTTGGTCCAGGCCTGGCCCGCGGTTGACATCTCGAGGTGACCGACACTCGAACCCCAGGCCTTTTCCCACTGCGCCACCTGTGCGTCAGTAAGCTTCTGCGCTTTGTCCGTGATCTGAACTCCTTCGAGCGGCGTCGGGCTCACGAGGACGCTGACGACTTCCGCGACGTGATCCGGCCTGCTCTTTCTCATCGTGAAGAAAGGTGGACTGTCGTCCTGCGCCGGGATCTCGAGTAGCCTTCCGACCGCGACCTGGTTATCGCCGCCTGCAGTCCGTTTCGTCGGAAAGATCAAGTACGGCTCTCCCAAAGTGCCGTCCGCATACTGCTCCCGATCGATCACGTACAAGTAACCTTCACGCACCGCTTCCACGCTGATTCGCAGTCGATCTCCCTGGACCAGTTTTGTGCTGGCCGAGATTCGTTCCGGCACCCATTCGCTGGTTGCGTTGTTGTCGTGAACGATCAATCGCTCTCCGGATTCAGCGCGATTCGCAGGGCGAAGTCGCCAAAGCGTGACGCCCACGACTGTGTCAGGTGCGACGTTGTCAACGGGCACGTTCGGCGTTGCGAGCCGGTAGTTGCCGCTGGACCGGCGGCGCGCGGGAGTCCTTTTCGTCGCAGGCGAACTGCTGAAAGCAGTGTCCCAAAGTTTGCGAGTCATTTCGTCTGCCTGTTGGCCCAACGAAAGCGATGTCACACTCACGATCAGTAATAGAAAACCTATAACTACTCTCATGACTAATCCCTTCTGCCCCCAACCAACTAATGAATTATTTCCATTCCCCTTGCATCACGAACGCCGCCCAGTAGTAAGGTGACTGCCACTGCGCCGTGCGCAACATCTCGAGCTGCGCGGCGCGCAACGCCGCCGCCGGTGTTTTACCGCCCCGCAACATCCCCACATAAAGACGCTGCATCAACGCGGCCGTCGCCTTGTCGTTGACGTTCCATAAACTCACCACCACGCGCCGCGCGCCGGCGTACATGAACCCCCGCGTCAGGCCCTCGATACCTTCCCCCTTCACTTCTTTCCCGAG
>DASSEB010000192.1:0-24335 GCA_035696765.1 Pyrinomonadaceae bacterium
AATATACTCACGCTGCGATCTGGACCATGATTGCGTATTCGATGCTGGGCGATGGCGAGCGCGCCGGCGAACTCTTTGCCCTCCTGAATCCAATCAACCACTCCTCGACGCGCGCGGGGTTGCACAAATACAAGGTCGAACCTTATGTTGCTGTCGGTGATGGTTATGCGGTTCCGCCTCACAATGGGCGTGGTGGTTGGACGTGGTACACGGGGTCGGCGGGTTGGATGTATCGCGCGGGGCTCGAGTCGATACTTGGTTTCAAACTACAGAAGGACCGTTTAGAAATTGATCCGTGTGTGCCGCGTTGGTGGCGCGACTTCGAGATCACGTATCGCCGCGGCCGCGCGGTCTACCGGATCAGAGTCGAGAATCCATCGGGCGTGAGTCGCGGGGTTGTGAGTGTTGAGGTGGACGGGGTCGTGCAAACTGGTCTGGCGATCACTGTAACGGATGACGAGAAGACGCACAACGTTCGGATTGTAATGGGTGAGCCACAGATTTCCACGGATAACACGGATCAGAAAGAAGAACAAAAAAGCTTTCTTTCATAGCGGCTTTTTATCCGTGTTCATCCGTGTGAATCCGTGGCTCAGACAGCCGCCATGTCCGCTTCGCTGATATCGAAATTCGCCGACACCTTCTGCACATCATCATGGTCTTCCAGCGCTTCCATCAGCTTCAGCATCTGCCGCGCGTCTGATCCCTCGAGGCGCACGTAATTCTGCGGCACCATCTCGACCTCTGCGACTTGCGGTTCTATTCCGGCTTTCTTTAACGCCGCCGACACTGCTTCAAACGCCTCCGGCGAAGTGATGATCTCGAAGTTGTCTTCATCATCCCGAAGATCGTCCGCCCCCGCTTCAATCGCGAGTTCAAAAAGCTCCTCCTCGGAGCGGGCCGCCTTTTCGACAACGATGTAACCCTTCTTCTCAAACATCCAACCCACCGAACCACTCTCACCGAGGTTGCCGCCGTTCTTTGAGAAGATGTGACGAATCTCAGCCACCGTGCGGTTGCGATTGTCGGTCATCGATTGAACCATCAACGCGACGCCGCCTGGACCATAACCTTCATACGTGATCTCTTCGTAGTTGACGCCCTCTTCCTCACCCGTACCACGACGTATCGCGCGTTCGATCGTATCGTTGGGCATGTTACCGCCCTTGGCGTCGAGAATCGCCTTGCGCAATCGGGCGTTGCCTTCGGGATCGCCCCCGCCGCTGCGTGCCGCAACCGTGATTTCTTTGATGAACTTCGTGAATAGTTTGCCGCGCTTAGCGTCGAGCGCGCCTTTCTTGTGCTTAATACTGTGCCATTTAGAATGTCCGGACATTGGATTCAGATCCTTCTGAAATGTGGGTTGTCAGGGACGGCAATATATCACAACTACTTCAACTGCTCGTATTCCTTCCGTGCCTGAGCCAGCACCGGCAAGTCCGCATCGGCGTCTTTCCAGAGGGCAAAGAAATCCTGATAAGCCTTGCGTGCTCCTGCGGTGTCGCCGGCGATTGCCTGGGCACGGCCGAGACCGAGGTGTGCGAGCACATGCGCCGCAGAAGCATGATCGATTCCCGGGTGGTCTATGATCGTCTGGAACTCCCTGGCTGCCTCGTTACCCATGCGCTGGTGCAAATAAAGATGCCCACGAACATAGTTGTTCATGAGCCCAGTCATGATGCCGCCATCGTACCTTCGAACCGACTCCAACAAACGAATCGATTCGGCAACATTGCCACGGCTTCGCTCAACCTGTGCCTGAATAACCGGTATCAGCATTGAACTTATAATCGTGTCCGTCGGATACGCTGTTCGCAGTTGGTTCAATATGGCCTGCGCCTGACTTGCGTCATTACAACTGGCATAAATTAACGCGGCGCCGGCAAGGCTATTCCGTCCGTGGTAGAACGCCAATCCAGCCTTCGTATTCTCTATGGCCTGCTGACACTTGCCAACCAGCAACTGATTAGACGCGAGGCCTAACAACTCTTTTGTCGCATTCTCTGAGCGGTTCTGGGTTTTGAACATCTCAACCGCGCGTCTAACGAGATCCTCCGATTCTTTCAGTTTTCCAAAGTGTGCAGCAGTGTTGGCGAGGGTGATGATAGCGTCCGCTTCCTCGGGTTTACCTTTGGACCACGCGATCTCGCGATCCATAGCCGCCTGGTCTCGACGGAGGAAGCCAAAGAAGTATTTGGTCATGTGTGCGCCCGCCGACTCGGGATTGAGTCTCTCGATCTCTTTGGACGCCTGTTCGGCTTCATCAAATCTTCCCAGTCCGATAAAACTCGCGACGACGTTCTCTCGTGCAGTTATATTGTTCGGACTCAGCCGCACGGCCTCTAATCCTTCTTTTAATGCTTCCTCATAATTGCCCAGAATCTGGTAATCAAGCGCGAGGTTGTTGTGCGGTATGAAATCGTTGGGATAGAGACGCGACCACGTCTTTAACGTTTCAACGGCCTTATCGATGTCGCCGATGATGTAGTTGTAATACTTCTCCTCTATGTAGAAACGTTCGCGTTCACTGACACGATCACGAAGATCGTAAGACTTTTGAATATATTCTTTCGCTGTTTCCAGTTGTTCCTGATTTATGTAAAAGACGCCGATACGCGCGTAGGCCATCGCAAAGTTAGGATCGAGATCGGCGGCGCGTTTATAGAACGCCAGCGACTCTCGTGCTCTTCCACGCGAGCGCTCCTCATTGCCCATCGAAAAAGCCTTCAACGCTTCCAGCGAAGAAGTCGTGGCCTGCTCGATGCTCACGTCGTACTTCTGAATCGAACTCAGCGACTCGCCCAGTTTTTGCCGGAGATTCGAAGCTGCCGTACCGAGCGACGCGAGGACCTTCTCTTTACTCTCGGCTTCGATCTGCTCGCGGGCAATCGGGTCGCCCGATCGAGGATTGGTCGCCTCCAAAGTGATCACGTAATGACTGCCGAGACTCGCGATCGATCCGGTCAACATCGCCTTGATTCCCTGCCGCTCGCAGATCTCACGGCCGACGTCGCGTGTGATTCGATCGTCAGGTGACCGGCCCATGAAGCGCAGTGTTTCGCGTACGCGCTCCTCGGGAAAAAGATTCAGGAACGGTGTTTGACCGAGGTGCACTGCGAGTGCCTGTTTGAGTGTGCCGTCGAAAACAGGCTCACCGGTCGTGTTAACAAAATCGGTGAGAAGTACGGTGTCACGATCGGTAAGCCGGTTGGAGTTGCGCTTGTAGAGATAAAACGCGGAACCGGTCGCGGCGACAACCATCAGCGCAATGATGGCGGCTGCGAGCTTGTGCCGCTTGATTCCAGTCGCAATGTATTCGGCGCTGGAAATATGTGAAATAGTTTTTTCAGCAGTCGGGACCGCGCGTTCGGGAATAGTTGATGGAGCGACGACTTTTGCCCCACTGCCGCTGGCGGGTGCTGCGGATCGCTCGAGCTCTGATTGAAACTCGAGACGCTGCTTGAGCCGGCGCAGATCGGTAAGCAGTTCTTTGACGGTTTGGTAGCGCTCATCGCGATCCTTGCGCAGCGCCTTCATCACGATCCAATCAAGCTCCGCCGGTACGTTCGGCGCAAAGCGAGCGAGGGGCGGCGGTTCTTTTTGCGTGATCGCGACGAGCACGTCAGTCGACGTTTCGCCTTCGAAAGGCGGCCGGCCCGCGACCAGCTCATAGATCACCACACCCAGACTCCAGATATCGCTGCGTGCGTCGACAGGTTTGCCGCGCGCTTGCTCGGGCGACATGTAATGAGATGTGCCCAGCACGACGCCCGCCTCGGTTTGGACCATCACTCGGGTCGAGGCTTCCGCATCCAAAGGAGTTCGATCGACCTTCTCAGTCAGCTTTGCGAGCCCGAAATCCAACACCTTCACGTAGCCGTTGCGACGCACCATGATGTTGTCGGGCTTGATGTCGCGATGCACGATGCCTGCGGAGTGCGCTTCTTCGAGTGCGCTCGCAACCTGGATCGCGATGTCGAGGACCTCGGGTATGTCGAGTTGTGAAGCTGCTGCTTTCCGGCGCAAGGTGACGCCGTCGATAAACTCGGTCGCGATGTAGTGACGGCCGTCGTCTGTTCCGACCTCGTGAATCGTGAGAATGTTTGGGTGATTGAGATTCGACGCCGCTGAAGCTTCCTGCTCGAAGCGATGCAGTCGATCTTTGTTGGTGGTGTATTCCTCACTGAGGATTTTGATCGCGACCTTGCGTCCGAGCTTGATGTCTTCGGCAAGATAGACCACGCCCATGCCGCCCTCGCCGAGCTTCTCAAGAATCCGGTAATGAGAAACTGTCTGCCTCAAAATGTTTTAGCCACAAAAAGGCACCAAAGCACAAAACAGATAACGATGCGCCGTTCACTCATTTTGTGCATTTTGTGCCTTTTTGTGGCCAAATCAAAATGCCTGAAAGGTGGCCCCTCGCAACAACGTTCCCGCGACCGCAGCCTGAAAAAGCATCAGGATCAAAAATGCGACAATGGGAGAGATGTCGAGCCTGCCGAGCGGCGGAATGACGCGCCGCAAAGGGCCAAGCAATGGCTCAGTCACATCAACTAAAAAACGCATGACGCGGTTTCTGTAGCTAATCATGCCCCACATAAAAATTACCCGAATCATGATCAAGAGACTGTAGATCGACAGTAAGCCGTAAAGAATAAAGCCAAGGAGTGTGACCAATGCCCCACTCTGTAAGCTCTGTAAAACACCCTGCAGCGTGTTACCTACCGTTGTCACTAGCTGGGAAAGGAAAAAGCCGAGGAGGATGGCTATCAGTATCACGACGAGCGGGGCGAATTTAGGATCCGCACCGAAGCCGCGCAGCGCACCGCGCACCGGAGCGATGAGCCCGTCCGTTAGCCGGCGCAGCGTGCGGGAGATCCAGGCAAACGGATTTAAATCCATTGCATCAGCAATCAGACGAAGCACCATGAGCACGATGACGGCGACGATAATCGCCACGATTAGCGAGTTCAAGAACCAGAAGGTGCGACTAATAATGAGCATATTTGTTTCAATGTTTGCCGGCGCGTTCACCAAATATCGCCGTGCCGATACGTACCATCGTCGCGCCCTCTTCGATCGCGACCGCGAAGTCGTGTGTCATACCCATCGACAACTCACCTTTCCCATCTCCAAACACTCCGCGACCGGCAAGTTCGTCTCGCAGTTCGCGTAACCGCCGGAAGAACGGGCGGCTCTGTTCCGGATTTTCAAAAAAAGGCGGCAACGTCATCAATCCGATCAGTTGCAGTCGTGGAAGCGATCCAATAGTTTCAACTAACTGATTCAGGTCCCCTTCTTCAACACCTGACTTCGTCTCTTCGTGGCCCAAGTCTACCTGAATAAGTACGGACAGGCTTTCCCTTTGTTTCTCATCACACAAACGATCCAAACGCCTCGCCAGATCGATCGAATCGAGCGAGTGAATGACGTCGAACAGATCGACTGCGCGCCGGGCCTTGTTTGCCTGGAGGTGTCCCACGAGATGCCAACGCGCCCGATCCCGGCCCGCTTCCGCAATCTTAGTTTCAGCTTCCTGAACGCGATTCTCTCCGAAGTCCGTTGCGCCAAGCTCTATCAGTTCCCTTACCGCGGAGGAAGGATGCGTTTTGCTGATGGCAATAAGTTTGACCTCGTCCGGCGCACGGCCGCAGCGCTCGGCAGCCGCTACGATTTCGGCGCGGACGTGCGCAAATCGTGCAGCCAACTCACCTCTCGCGGGTTCCACATTTGCCATAGGTTCAGCTACAAAGAAGCACAAAAGCCCAATTGACCGCGCTGATCTGTGCGGTTTTTGTGTCTTTTCTGACGAATCACGGAATCATAATAACCCAGACAGCAAAAGCTGGTAGAAGCGGCATCGAGTTTGATGGTATGGTTCCAACTGCCCCTTGTACCTCATTGGCCAGTGGTATTTAAGGAGGAACATAATGAAAGTCTTAAACTCGAGAAAGTTGTTTGGAATCGTAGTATTGGCCCTGTTGATGGTGCTCGGTGTATCGTCCGCTATGGGCCAGGGGCGCGGGCGCAGGGCCTCGCACATGGATAGGAAGTGCGCCAAGTTTGTTAACTGTCACGACGCGCGTGATGGGCGCTGGGACGGCCGCGGACCACGTCGCCGCGACTCTCTTACGAACATTTTCAGGCGCCATCGAAGGGACCGGGACTTCGACGACAGGAGTCGACGAGAGCGGCGTCGCGATGGTGATTTCAGACGTGATCGGTCATGGCGTGGGCGGCGGTAAGCATTCTTGACACCCTGCTGGATGCATTCGCATAATGACCATCACGCGGTGTTTTGCGGATGTGGCGGAACTGGCAGACGCGCAGGTCTCAGAAGCCTGTGATGGTGACATCGTGGAGGTTCAAGTCCTCTCATCCGCACCAAAAAGAACCATCCACAGATTACATTCGTTTCTGTGTAATCTGTGGATGGTTTTTTCATCGAAAAAATAATTGTCACGGATTTTCGGAGCTTGGTGTTCTCCTTTCAAGAGGTCCAGTTCCGAAAGGGGAGATTAATGAACGTCGAGCAAGCAGCTGTAGTGGAAACCGACAACCTGAGACATTCCGGTGTCAGCCAACTGCCTGATCGATCGGTGCGTTTGAAACTTGCTGAGCGACCAGATCGAGACCGCATTCAACGGGTTGTCGATCTGGCTGACGCACTCTTGTCAGAAGCAGAGACGCTGGCACGTGATAAGTCTTTTACTGAGGAGGCAACCAGACTTAAACCGCTGGATATTTTAGGCGGGATCAACTTCTACGATGAAGTACAACGGTTCGAGACCCACCTGATCAAGATGGCGCTGGCAGAGACTGGTGGAAACCAGGCGAAGGCAGCAAGGCTCCTTGGAATAAAGGCAACCACTCTCAATTCCAAAATTAAACTGTTCAAAATTGACGTAGGCTAGGCTCCCCAGCCACGGCTTAATTAACCGCCTCCGACGCACCGAGCAGCTCAGGCTCGGTGACGTCGGAGACTGTTAGTAACTGCTCTTCATAAAGGTTCGAATCGATCAAAGTCTGCACTACGTAACGGCCGGCGGTCGGGAACGTCACGTTAACAAAGAAACTGATGTTGTCAGCGAACCCGCCCGAGGCGATCTCGAAGCGCGTCGGTTGCGAGACGACGACCGGATGTTGCCGATCGGGTGTGAGAATCCGTACTTCGGAGAGGTAAGTTCCCTGTCCCTGCCAGTGGTTTACGACGGCAAACTTGATCAATGAAACCGGCAACTGCTGCACCATGATGTTTTGAAAAACACCCATGAACGAGAGCTTGTTCCCCGCCTCGAGCCGTACGTCGTCGCAAAAGAGTGTGTAAAGCAATTGCAGTTTCTTGTTTGGTTCTGTGCTGCTCATTTTGTGTTTTTTGTGCCTCTTTGTGGCTATTCCAACATGTCTTTGAAAGCCGCTTCATCGATAACGGTGACGCCGAGCGACTCCGCTTTGTCGAGTTTCGATCCCGCCGCTTCCCCCGCGACGACGTAATCCGTCTTCTTACTGACGGAAGAATTAACACGCCCCCCTCGCGCTTCGATCAACGCGCGCGCTTCATCGCGAGTGAAACCGGCCAGCGTGCCTGTTAACACAAACTGTTTCCCGGCAAAACGCTCATCGGCCTTCGCGCTGCTTCGACGTTCAGTCTCCGTTTTTACGCCAGCCGCCCGCAGCCTATCACAGAGCGCGCGATTCCCTTCATCGTCGAACCAATCGTGCACACTTTCCGCGACCGTCAAACCGATCTCCGGAATCGCGTCGAGCTCTTCAACGGACGCGCTTGCGAGGCGTTCGAGTGAGCCGAGTTCGTGCGCGAGAATACCGGCCGTTCTCTCACCGACGTGACGAATGCCCAACGCAAAGATCAGGTTCATCAAATCTCGCGTCTTACTCGCTTCGATCTGCGCAAGAAGGTTTGTGGCAGACTTCTTCGCCATCCGCGGCAGACTCGCGACTTGATCGAGTGTTAGCGAATAAAGATCGCCGACGTCCTTCACCAAATTAGCAGCGACGAGTTGTTCCACGAGCACGTCACCCAATCCCTCGATGCGCATCGCACGTCGCGAAGCAAAGTGAAGCAGCCTGCCCATCAATTGCGCCTGGCAGTCGGCCGCAACACAGCGCGCGACGACCTCGCCTTCCGGTCGCGAGATCAAGCCGCCACAAACCGGACAGTTCTCAGGCGGTACAAAATCCTTTTCCTTTCCCGTGCGTTTCGCGGTGACAACGCTGAGCACCTTGGGAATGACCTCGCCGCTCTTCTCGATCAGGACCCAGTCGCCAATCTTCACGTCTAAACGCCGGATCTCGTCTTCGTTGTGCAACGTCGCGCGAGAGACAGTCGTGCCCGCAAGAACTACCGGTTCCAAAATCGCGACGGGCGTAAGTGCGCCGGTGCGTCCCACCGAAACCAGAATGTCCAGAACCTGTGTTGACTCCTGCCGCGCCGGATACTTGTATGCGATGGCCCAACGCGGTGCTTTCTGTGTCGCGCCAAACTCGTCTTGCAGCGAAGTGGAGTTGACCTTTACAACGAGGCCATCGATTTCATATCCGAGATCGTCGCGGAGCGCTTCTTTCTCATTTGCAAACTCGATCACTTCTTCTATCGTCGTGCAGAGTTTGCGATGCGGATTGACGCGAAAGCCCGCTCGCTCGATCCAATCGAGCGCTTCCCAGTGCGTAGGAAACGGCTTCCGCCCGTTCACCAGCAGGTCGTAAGCAAACATGTCGAGCTTGCGACGCGCGACCAGACGCGAATCGAGTTGCCGGATCGCGCCGGCGGCCGCATTGCGTGGATTGGCGAAACGCGGCTCTCCCAACTCTTCTCGTTCCGCATTGGTCCTTTCAAAGACCTCACGCGGAATGAAGACCTCACCACGCACTTCGAGCGTCGAGTCGATGCTCTGCTTCTGAGTTTTGAGACGCAGGGGAACGCTGCGGATCGTGCGCGCGTTTTGCGTCACGTCTTCACCGATGCGGCCGTCGCCACGCGTCACACCGCGAGCCAGCACACCGCCTACGTATTGCAGCGAGAGCGATAGACCATCGATCTTGAGTTCGGCGACGTACTCGAGCGCGCGTCCTTCCGCAAGACGACGGCAACGATCGTCAAACGCGCGCAGTTCGTCGATGTTGTAGCTGTTGTCGAGCGAGAGCATTTGGCGTGTGTGAACGACCTCGGGAAATCCTTCCGCGGGTCGTCCGCCAACTCGCTGCGTCGGGCTGTCGGGTGTGAGTAACTCGGGGTGCGCTTCTTCGAGCTTTTGGAGCTCTTCGAGTAGTCGATCGTACTCGCGATCCGAGATCTCCGGAGAGTTTTCGACGTAGTAAAGCTCGTCGTGGCGTCGAATCTCATCTCTGAGTTTTTCTATCTGGCGTGCATCCTTCTTCATCCGTTAAATCCGTGGTTCGGTTTTTACTTCGGCAGCGGCGCGGTTGGTCTGCTGTCCTCGAGCGGATCAGCCGCCGGCCTGGACTTTGACGCTGCCAGCTTGTAAATCACACGCCCAATCAGCTTGATGCTCTTCAAAAAGTCGTCAATGCGAATGTTCTCATTTGGCCCATGAGGATTTGATCCGGCGTAACTCGTTCCGAAAGACGCCACCGGCGTCGGCGGTTCCGACACGCCACACACGGCGCCAACTGGCCCACTCGAAGGATCCATCGGATAAATAAGCGGCGGTTTTCCGTAAACCTCAGTCGTCGACTCAATCACCGCGCGAGCTACGCGCGACTTTGCCGACGATTTCGCGAGGGGCGCATGTCCGAGCTCTATGATCTCGATGTCTTTGAAACCGCGAACGTCAAGATGCTCGCGCAACAGTCCGACCACGATCTCCGACGTGAGATCCGGCACGAGTCGAAAATCGAGTCGCGCCATCGCCATGCTCGGCAAGACGGTTTTCGCGCCTGCTTCGGTGTGTCCGGTGTGAATACCGCAGATCGTGCACGTTGCGCCAAAGATATGTTCCTTCACGAGCGTCTGGCCCTTCATTGCCCTGACCCAGCCGCCGATCCGAAACTCACGTTTCAATCCCGCTTCGTCCAGTTCGATTGCTCGCAAAACTTCGAAATCTTCTTCACTGATAGGTGCGATGTGCGACGAGAAGCCGTCGATTGTGATCACGCCTTTTGGCGATGTGATCGTCGCGAGGGCCTGGACCAGGCGCCACGCCGGATTGGGAACGATGGCGCCCCACTTTGAATGCAAATCGGAACGCGCGCCAAACGCGCGGAGTTCGAGAAAGGTGATGCCTTTGAAGCCGAGACTGATGATCGGCGTCTCTTTCGTGTCGCTGGAACCTTCGTCCCACAAACAGCCATTGGCCTTCAACAGGTCGGCATTCTCTTTCGTGAAACGATAAAGGCTGGGACTACCGAGGCCGTCTTCTCCTTCGACAATAAAGCGCAACGTCACCGGCAGCTTGCCGAAAGTCTTTTGATAAGCTTCGACCGCCGCGAGCCGCGCTACGAGGTCTCCTTTACTGTTCGCGGCGCCGCGCGCGTACAACTTCCCGTCTTCGATAGTCGCAGCGAATGGACCTGACGACCAATCGCTCAGTTGACCCACCGGCTGGACGTCGTAGTGACCATAAACCACAAAAGTTTTTGGACCACCGCCGCACTCACCGTAGATGATTGGATACCCGGAGCCGACGCGAAACGAACGCGTGCCGATACCGATACGCTGCATTGACTGTTCAACCGTTTCCGCAATCACGCGCATGCCGCTGCCGCGCGCCGCAACCGAAGGCATCCGGCAGAGGTTCTGCAAGCGCTCAGTAAAGCTGCGCGCGTGACGATCAACATAGCGGTCAAACTTGGTAAAGTTCATGCACCAAAAGGCACAACGGAAAACGGTCAAGGACCATCGTGCAAATCCTGCAAATCATCTGGTTGAAACAAGAGATACCGCGACTCCTGTTCGCCTCGTTCGAAACCCGCGCAAATCAGTTGCTGTGCAAACGCTTTTTCGAACTCCGCTCGCACACGGGCTTGTTCGTCTCGCGCGCGACCAGCGTCCTGCTTCACGAGCGCGTTCCATTCCGCTGGTATGGCAACCGTCACAGCCGGCTTCGCCTCAACCCGCGCCGTCGCACCAGCCGCAAGCGCAACGACTCGCGAAGAACGCAAATGCCAGGTGGCGATCAATCGATCACTCGGCAATTCCGGCCGGGCCGCAGTTTGCGCCGCGTCGTAATCGATCCCATAAAAGTTGCCGGCGTACGTGTCGACAGTCGCGCCCAGCCGGTTGAGATTGAAATGCGCGTTTCGCGCCTGCATCGGATCCCACGTCCACTTGATGAACGTCCGGCCCTCGTCTAGCGCGCGCTGTCGTTGTGCCCACTTCAAACGCGCGCCGACGCCCTTGTTTTGATAGTCCTTCGCCACGGCCATCACGTGCGAATAGCCGAAGATCTCGTTGCCACGCACCGCCGCGAGATGATGAACGAAGCCGACCATCCTCTCTCCGGCAAACGCGCCCAACGTCCATCCGCCCGCACGGCGCGAAACGATCAAATGTCGACGCGGCGAGAGTTCCAGATCAGGAAGGCCGAATGCTTCGCGTTGCAGTTGAACACATCGATCGAACTCTTCAATCGTCGTGCACTCCCGAACTGTCGTCTCTTCCATCCGCCGCCGTTATCCCTTCGCTGGACGTGCCGGTATTTGAATCGTCGCCGCCAGCCCACGCGGCACGAGGTTCTCCAAACTTACTTTGCCGCCGATTAGTTCGAGCAGTTTACGACCGATAATGATTCCGAGTTCGTTGATGTTCGGCTCGCGGCCCGGCGAGCCATGCTCAGGATCAAAGATGTTTGCCGTGTCCGCGCGCGCCTCACCGTTGTCTATCACCCGAATCCAGAGCATTCCCTGGTCATCGATGTCGGCAGTGACATCAACTGATTCACCCGCCGGGCTGCGACTAACCGCCCAGGCGATGAAGTTGAAGAGCGTCTGTCGCAGCTTGCCCTGATCGGTAACGATCGTAGTGACCTCTGGAGCGACTTCGTAGTCGATCTTGACCTGCTGCTTCTGCGCCATGCGTGCCGCCGCCGCACACGACTCGCGCAACACCTCTCGCAACGAGAACTCCTGGACAAACACTTCCGTGTGGCCCGCTTCAATCCGCGACAGATCCACCAGTTGATTCAGACTCGCTTGCAACTGAAACCCGGAGTCCTGGACCTTCTGGCAAAACCTTCGCTGCGTGTCCGTCAGCTCTTCCTGATCGAGCAGGATCTCGCTGAAGCCCAAAATCGAAGTCAGCGGCGTGCGCAGCTCGTGCGACATGCGCGCCAGGAATAACGACCGGTAGTGAGAAACGCGGCGCAATTCACGATTAGCTTCCTCGAGTTCGGCAGTGCGCTTCCTTAACTCGTCTATCAGTACCTCGACGCGTTGATGTGAATTCTCTTCCGGCGCCGCGCTGACAGCCGCGCCTTCGGGAGTCGCGGTTGTTTGCGTCTCGACGCTGTTGCTTGCCGGTTCATCCATATAGATCTCAACCTGCTTGAACTTCTTCAACCGGGGGGTCAATCAGACTTTGTTATATGGCATCAATATAGAATTCGCCTGCACGACTGTCAAAGTCTAAGAAATCAGCCACCCGGCCCCCAAAGTTATAAGAAAATAGCCGTCTTCGTTCACCATTTTGTGTCTTTGTGCCTTTGTGATTAAGTATGTTCCGGGATGAACGGCCAACTCGGCGAGCAGCCGCTCGCGGAACTCATTCGTGAAATCTCGTCGAAGTCTCTGGGCGGCCGGTTGCGCCTCGAGCACGAGCGTGTGAAGGTCGTCGTCTATTTTGATAACGGCAAGTGCGTCTACGCGGCCTCAAACGTGCGCACGCTTCGGTTGCGCGAGTATCTGCTGAAGAGCAACTCTGTTTCAGAACAGGATCTCAAGCAGTTTAACGAGCGGGTTTCCGATTTCGATCTCGTCAGAGTCTTGTGTGCGCAGAATCTGTTGTCAACCCATGTTGCCGAGCAGATCCAGACGCGGCAGGTTTTCGAGATTCTTCGCCTGGCACTGTCATGGACTGAAGGTACGTGGGACTTCGATTCGAGATCCCGGCTCAACGAACAATTGAACCTCGAGATCGACACGCGCTCGCTGCTGCTCGAAGCTGGCCGCCGTTTGGCGGCGACGTTTGCCGCGTCACGTTTTAGCGACCCCGGTGAATTGATCACTCCGCTCACCGATCCGATCAATGACAAGTTACTACCGCCGGAGGGTTTTCTACTTTCGCGTCTCGATAGACCGATGATGTTGAAAGACCTCGTTGCGGTCAGCGGAATGGCCGAAGCCGAGACGTTGGAAATTCTTTACTCACTTGCGTTGGCTGAGCTGATCAAACGAGGAAGTTGGCAAAGTGCGTTTGTCAATTCTCCGCTGAGCCGGCAACGACCGAGTGCGCCGCCGAGTCCGCCGCCGGAACCCGTAAAAGAAGCTCCGGTCCGCGAGCAGCCGGAAGTCGATCCAAATGACCTCGAGAAGTTCCTCGCCCGAGTAAAAACCGCGCAGACGCATTACGAGGTGTTGGGTGTAAACGCCGATGAGTCGCCTCAGAACCTGAAGAACGTCTATTACCAACTGGCGCGTCGCTATCATCCCGACAGGTTCCGCAAAGCTGACGCCGCTTTGTTGACTCGCATCGAATCGGCGTTTGCGCGAATCACGCAGGCGTACGACACGTTGCGCGATGACGGCCTGCGAGCGAGTTACAACTCAAAGGTCGCTGCATTAAAGAAGGCGGCACAACTCGCGGAGTCAGCGCCGAAAGCAACGACCACACAACCCGTTGCCACAGGCGCAGAGTCTGTGCCAGCGACAGCCGAGCGCGCTGAGGCGCAGTTCAAAGAAGGCTTCGCAGCGCTCGAGCTCGGACAAAAGAAAGCCGCAATGGGACTATTTGCGGCCGCCGCGCGAGCCGTTCCGAATGAAGCGCGCTACCGCGCGTTTTACGGTCAAACGCTGGCGGCCAATGAGAGTACGCGGCGCGCGGCTGAAACAGAATTGCAGGCCGCGATCAAACTCGATCCGAACAACGCGGAATATCGAGTGATGCTGGCGGAGTTGTACCGCGACCTGGGATTGAAACTGCGCGCGCAGACTGAAGCCGAGCGGGCGGCCGCTGCGGATCCGAACAATCGGAAGGCCCGTGACCTTTTGCGGGCGTTGAAATAGGTCAGCCACCAAAGCACAAAGGAATTTCTTGATTTTTATGCCTTTTGTGCTTCTTTGTGGCGAGTCGTTCTATGGGTGGCCCTCCGTGGCCGCCCGTTTCCCGTATAATGCGTGCTTTGGAAAGACGGGCGGTCAACGATAAATGGCGGCAGTACAAACCACAGACTTAATCGATAGCGCGGCAGCGGAAGCGTTCATACAGCTTGCGCGGACGATAGATAAATTTGAGCGCTACGACAACCCACACGCGCAACGCATCGCGGTGATTGCTGACGAACTCGCGACGGCGTTTCAACTTGCAAGGCACGATCGCGGATCGTTGCACACGGCAGCGTTGTTACACGACCTCGGCGAAGTGGCGATGGAACGCGATTACATCCAGGCCAACGGAGTTCTCTCCGATGAGGAGCGACTCGATCTCGCTCGGCATCCCGTAATCGGCGAACGCGAAGCATCGAGAGTGGGAGCAGATCGCGCTGCGCAATTGCTGGTGCGTTGGTCTCACGAATGGTGGAACGGCGCCGGATATCCCGACGCGCTGCGACGCGAAGAGATTCCGTTAGCCGCTCGCATACTGCGCGTGGCTGATTCGTATGCGGCGCTCACCGATGCGCGGCCGTTTCGTCCGGCGCTGACTGTAGACGCTGCCAAACGCGAGCTTGTCGATCGCGCGGGAATCGAATTCGATCCGGGCGTGGTGAAAGTCTTTCTCTCACTCGAAGGGATCCCGGAGCTGGAGTCGTTCGCTAAAGTTGACGGAGATGAGCCGGCTGACGACACCGTCGTGGAGAAGAGCCGCGGCTGGGATCTGTTTTCATCGTTTTCGAAATAGTCAATTATGCAATTCTCAAACGGATGGCTGGCTTTTGAGTTGGGCGTGCTGCGGCGACTGAAGTTTTCTTCAGTTGCACTGCCGTTTACCGGAGAGCCGGAGATGTGCGTCCAGTTGAAGAATTGGAAAGTTCGGGTGGCTGCGAACGATCCGATGATCTGGTCTTACACGAAAGCGTTCGCCCTCGTTGAAAACAATACCGAGCAGCTCGACGAAGACGATCTCAACGTGCTGCTCGACGACGCTTACGTTCCGCGCGATAAACTCGAAAACGCCGCCCTCCTGAAATGGTTCAACGAGACCGATGCCTGGTGGTTTGATAACCTGCGCTTCAACGCTGAGCGTCTCGAGCCATACAAACGCGCCCTCGCGCTGACGGCTGGAATGATGACCGGCGACTACGTTCTCTCCTTCAACGACGAGACGCGCACCCTGCGCCGGCCTTTCTCACTCCCGGACGTTTTTCGTCGCATGCTTGGTTGCCTGCCCCGGCCGCAGGACAACGCGATGCGCAACAAAAGCACGAACCAGGACGTGCGTAATTTCGTCGCCGAGCGTCATCATACCGATCTGCTCTTCTTGCGACTGCCCGTTCCGGTGACACAAACGACGACGGCGAAAGATCCGATCGTGACGTGGCGCGAAGAATGGCTGCGAGGCAGCGACGACTTCTGGGTAGAACTCGAGAGACAACGTGGCGCGCGACTCGGATCGAGAGTGCAGAGCAAACAGCAGTATCTCGGGTTTGTCGAAGACCTCTTGCGCACCGCGTCACACATACCCGCCTGGGCCATCGCGCACACTGAAAATGGTTTTATCTCGACTGAAGAACTGGTGGAGAAGATCGCGCGGGTGAGGAAAGTCAGCTCAGTCTATTCGAAGGATTTTTCCGACATGCTTGGTGTCCGGGCGTCCTTGATCGTGGCGAATAGTTGAGCCACGGATCTTGTTTTATGCGTGGGCAATGAACCTGTAGCCGACGCCGCGAACTGTCAGCAGGTGCCGCGGGCGTGACGGCTCGTCTTCAATATACTTCCGCAAACGCACGATGAAGTTGTCGATCGCTCTCGTGTCCGTGTCTTCGCGTAAACCCCAAACGTCTTCAAGAATCGCGCTCCGCGACACGATCTTTCCTTCGTGATTGATCAAATACCGCAGCAGATCCGCTTCCATCAACGTGAGGTTTACGGTTTGCGAGCCGGAACGCAACTCCAGCGATTCAAAGTCGATCGTCTTCCCATCGAAGTCGAACACCTGCCCTGAACCGTTCGCCGAAACACGCTTGCGATCTTTATGAAACCACTCACGCCTGCGCAACAACGCATTGATTCGAGCGAGTAAAACTGAAAGCTCAAAAGGCTTCGGCAGGTAATCGTCCGCGCCCGCTTCAAACCCTCTCAGCACGTCTTCAGCCCGGTTTCGCGCGGTCAACATCAGTATCGGAACAAAGTGTCCGTGCGAACGCAGTCTCGACGCTAACGAGAATCCATCGATGCCCGGCAACATCACGTCGAGCACTACGACGTCGTAAGTCTTGTTGCGCTCGACCAGGAGCGAAAACGCGTCTTCACCAGTGCCGGTAGCGTCAACGTCGTAACCTTCCGCCCTCAGGTTGTAGCTCAAACCATCAGCCAGGTGTTTCTCGTCTTCAACAATTAGAACTGAAGTCATCGTGAATTAAACCCGGGGCAAGTGAATGGTGAATGTGCTTCCGTGTCCGAGACCGGCGCTTTCCGCAAACACTCGACCGCCGTGTTTCTTGACTACAGAGTGCACGATGAACAGTCCCAAACCCGTTCCCTTCACGCGCGCCATGAAACGACCGGGAACACGGTAGAAGCGTTTGAAGATCCGTTTCAGTTGCGCGCTGGGGATTCCGATTCCTGTGTCTACGACGCGCACCGCCACACGTTTGTCGTCGAGGGCTGAAACGGAAACCGAAACGCGCACCTCTTCGTCTGAATACTTCACCGCATTGTCCAACAGGTTCGAAAACGCAGCGCGCAACTCGTCAATGTCGCCCGACACTTTTGCCGAATTTGCGTCCGGCGACGCGTTGTAGATCAGCGCGGTTTCGTCGAGTCCGTAGCGAATGCGTGTCAGCTCCAGACATTCCTGGACCATCTCGCCGACATCGATCACTGAGTTCGCGATGCGGCGGCGTTTGTCTCCGGTGCGTCCAGCGCGCAGCACCTGCTCGACCGTGAGCAGGAGTCGATCGCTGTCGGCGAGCATGATGTTGTAAAACTCCTGCCGCTGCTCCTCGTCGACCTCGCGTGCTTTCAGTGTTTCGAGATAGAGACGGATGGAAGCGATCGGAGTTTTTAGTTCGTGAGTGACGGCGTTGATGAAAGCATCGTGCTGTTCGTTGCGCCGTATCTCGCGGATGAGGAACGTGGTGTTGAGCACCAGTCCGAAGATCAGGACGAGAAAGAAAATGATCCCGAAAACCAGGAGGGCGACTTCACGCCAGTTGAGAATTACCCAACCGACGTTCAACGCGATCGCGAGCGCAACGAGACACGCGCTCAGCGTGATGAAGAATGCTACTGATTTGCGACGGCGGCCCCTGACGCGCATGGTCGTGATTGTAGCAGGAGCAGGATTTAATCACCTGCTCCTGCCAGTTGCTCCTGTTCTTCCTGGGCTCTTCCTCCTGATAGGCGCTTCGGCAGCCGCACCTTCCTGCTCATGAACAGCACGAGCCATGCGATTCCCGCCGTTCCGGAGAGCAAACCGGAAATGACCGTCAACGTTCGCGGCGTGATCGTATGCAGCGACCATCCCGCCACCGCGGTTGAGAAGGCCCAGATCAACATTTCAGCAGCGCGATCGCTCGTGGAGACCCGGCCTCTCAGGTTGTCAGGCACGAGACGCATCAGCAGCGTTTCCTGCACGGCAAACTCAGCGCCCAGTATCACGCGTGAGATGCACATCATCACACAAGCGAGCACCAGTGTCGGCATCACACCCGAGAGTGCGTAGAACACTCCCTGAACAAAAAGTGTCCAGCCGATGAAAGCGACTGTTCGTTTCCGCAACTCGAAGTACGCACCCACGCGCCGCGCGATTATCATGCCGATGAACAGGCCGAAACCTCCGGCAAAATAGAAAGCAGCGACCGCTGAATCCGCATTGACACCGTTCTCACCGCCAAACACCAACGCGCCAAGTCGATCGGCAATGAGATTCATCGCACCGCCGCCAGTCGCCCACAAAATATTCATCCCGAGAATCGCCGCCACCGGCGCGTGCTTCACGATGTAAGTCCAACCTTCGCGCATGTCAGACCAGTAGCCGCGATAAAGACTTCGGGGCTGGTCCGGAACAGCCTTGGTTGAACGTGTCTCCGCTTCAGGTACGAGCCACACGGAATACGCCGATGCAAAAAACGAGACAGCATTGATGATGAACGCAGCCGCGTAGCCGACGTGCGCCGCGGTCCAGCCGCCAAGCGCTGCACCTAACGACATCAGCAGAAAGCGCGACGAAAACATCAACGCATTGCCTGCGAGCAGATCGCGTTCGCCGGTGATGTTTGGGACCGCCGCGTTCTTTGCCGCTTCGAAGAACGTCCCGAAGAACGAAAGCAAAGCGGTGCAGAGATACGCGAGCCACAGATCCTCAGGACCTCGCACGAGCAGAAAGCCGAGCGCCACTACGACGCGCAGCAGGTCCGTGGCAATCATCACGACGCGGCGCGACCATCGATCCACAAACGCACCGGCAAGCGGAGCGAAGAGGGTGAAAGGTATCAGCCGGGAGAGCAGCAGGATGGTCGTTACTTCCGGCGCTGCATGAGACACAACACGGACCAACCCGAGCGCGGCAATGAAGTTGAACCAGTTGCCCATCTCGGAGATGACCTGCCCGGACCACAATCGTCTGAACGAGCGATTGCGGCGCAGGAGCTGTGTGTAAGTCAGCGAGTCCATGTTCGTGTCAAATAAGAAAGCCGCCCAGTTCACTCAGGCGGCTCGCGATCTGCATCGTTCTCTTCGAACGTCAACCTCCTACAAATCGCGGCGGCCGTTTTTCTAAAAATGCTGAAACACCTTCTACAAAATCCTTTGTCTTTCCTGATTCGATCTGCGTCTTACGCTCCAGATCCAGTTGACTCCCTAAATCGTTTGTCGCGCTCGCCTCCAACAGCATCTTGATTTGCGCTATTGCCGCGGTCGGCGCCTGGGCCAGTTTGTCTGCGATGGCCATCGCGGTGCTCATTAACGCGTCGTCGGGTGTTATCGAGTTGATCATTCCCATCGCTGCTGCTGTCTTAGCACTAATCAGGTCGCCGCTGAACAACAACTCAGTCGCTCGCTTCCATCCTACGAGTCGCGGCAGCAGAAATGTTGCGCCGCAATCAGGCGTCAGCCCAATCTTTATGAAAGCCTGATTGAACCGCGCGCTCTCAGCCGCAATCACCAGGTCGCAGGCTAACGCGAGATTGCACCCTCCGCCGGAAGCGACGCCGTTCACTGCCGCGATAAACGGCACCGGCGTGCGACGAATCATGAGTATCGCTTCGTTCAAGAGTCTCAAAGGCTCGTCGAAGAAAGCTTCCACGCGACCGTCTTTTTGTGCGATCTCCTGCATCTCGCGCAAGTCGCCACCGGCTGAAAACGCGCGGCCCGCGCCGGTGAGTACGATCGCTCGCGCGCCCTGCTCGAGTGCTTCATTGACCGCCGCCTTGAAATCGTTAGCGACCTGTACGTTGAGCGCGTTCAAACGTTCCGGCCTGTTCAAGGTCAACACACAAACCTGACCGCGCATCTCGAGTTGAATCGTTTCGTAGTTCATCAAGCCTTTTTTGAAGCGTTCTTCACCGTCAATCGCGTAAACAATCTCCGCGTCGGGAAACTTACTTTAACTTTAAATCGGGGCCCTGGGCGAATTAGGTCCTTGGTTGCGCGCGATTCGCGCTAAAACACTCGCTGCATAAGACCGGCCTGCCTGATGATGGCTTGAACGGTACCGAATCGTTCTTGCCACATTGATCGCAGGTGATCTCAAATCGTTGACGGTCACCACCTCCCTGTGTTTTTGCTCCACCGAAGTTTGCGCGCCTTGCATCGCGGCATGGCTTACAACGCTTCGGATGAGTCAGGTTACGTTCCCGGTAATAGTCTTGTTCGCGTTCCGTGAACATGAACGGGGTGCTGCACTCGGAACACGTTATCTCAAGGTCTGGCATCGCGGTTTCTCCATGAGAGTGATTGAGGACCATCACTCTCTTGCTCTTCGGAGCGCTGGCGGTGCGTTTCTTTCAACCACACTCGTGGTGCGAAAGCGCTGTTTTTGTTCAAACGCACGCCGAAAAGCTCTGGCGTCCCGACGGTTTGTTGACCTGAGTTTACTCCAGCATTTAGGTGTATTCAAATTTTTACAGGCACCCTGGACCGAAAAGCTGTGGCGGAACGTCTTCACAAGTCCGCGCGATGTGGCTTACGCGCCACACGTGGATCGCGAAAACCTCGCGTTTGAAACGGCACATTGGTTGCTCGCATCAAAACCGAAGTATGCATCATACTCGCAACAGGGTCCCGACTTTTGATTAAACAGACCACGCTCGGCAGTGCCGTCGAAACTCACGGGATAGGACTGCATACTGCCGTTCCCGTTCACATTCGTCTGGTCCCCGCTCCACCTGATACTGGATACGTTTTCCGTCGCACCGATCTGGGCGGCTTTGAAATTCCTGCGACTGTCGAGTCTGTTGCTCACTGCGGATACGCAACGACGCTGATGCGGACCGGCGTGATGCTCTCGACTGTCGAACACCTCCTTGCGGCATTACGCGGACTCGGCGTCGATAACGTCTTCATCGAAGTCGACAATCTCGAGATCCCGATCATGGACGGTTCCGCGGAAGACTTCGCGCAGATCATCGAGCGCGCCGGGATAGTCCAACAGCCGCTCGCGAGGCGCGCTTTGCTCGTGCGTGAAAAGGTTTCGTTCGAGCAGGGCAATCGTCGCATCAGTGTCGAGCCGGCGGATACTTACCAGATCGACTGCCTGATTGACTTTGCGCATCCGATGATCGGCGTGCAGAGTTTGTTTGTGGAACTGAACAACGGCGCCTTCAGCCGCGACATCGCAGCGGCGCGAACGTTTGGCTTTACCAACGAGATCGAGGCGTTGAGGCGGGCGAATCTCATTCGCGGCGGATCACTCGACAACGCGATCGTACTCACGCCCGAAGGGATGTTGAATGAAACCGGTTTGCGTTTTCGGGATGAGTTCGTGCGTCACAAGATTCTCGACATCATCGGAGATCTCGCGCTGTTGGGAATGCCGATACTCGGAAAGGTTGTCGCGGAACGCAGCGGTCACATCATGCACGCGGGTTTGATGTCGAAGCTGCTGCGCGTGCGATCCGCGTGGGACATCGTCGACATGTGAACAGGATTTATCTAAAGTCCACTCCTCACAATGTCGTGCACTCTAATTAACCCCACACAACTCCCATCTTGATCGATCACCGGCAGCACCGAGATCTGCGACGGCCGGTCTTCCATCAAACGCAACGCATCGAACGCAAGCAACTCCGGTGTTGCAACCACGGGCTTGCGAGTCATGAAATCATCCCCTGTTAGGTTCGCCAACGAATCATGGCTGGTCTGTTCAATCGCTCTTCGCAAATCGCCGTCCGTGATAATTCCCGCTAAACGGCCCGCGGCATCAACAACGCACACCGCGCCTAATCCGCCTTTACTGATCGCACGCACGACGTCCACCCACGAAGATCCGCTCGCAATTGTCGGGTTCTCCCCATCACGATGCATCAGGTCCGCGACGCGCAACGTGAGTCTCTTTCCGAGTCGCCCGGCAGGATGATTTACGGCAAAGTCGTCGGACGTCAGGCCTTTCACTTTCATTACGGTCATCGCCAGTGCATCGCCGATTGCGAGGGCAACTGTCGTGCTCGTCGTCGGAGCGAGATTTAAAGGACACGCCTCCTTGTCGACAGACGCATCGAGCACGGCATCGGCACGGCGCGCGAGCGTCGAATTGAGACTTCCGACGATCGCGACGATGGGCACCTCCCGGTTCTTCAGGTAAGGCAACATCGCGACGATTTCATCAGTCTCACCGCTGTTGCTCAACACAATCACGACGTCGTCGGACTGAACAATTCCCAAGCCCCCGTGAAGCGCGTCTGACGGGTGAAGATACAGCGCCGCGGTGCCTGCACTGGTCATCGTCGCCGCGATCTTTTGTCCGATAATCCCGGACTTCCCTACGCCCACAATCACGATTTTCCCTTTGCACTCAGCCAGCAACTCGACCACACGCTCAACCTGCATCGGGTCAAGACGCGTCGCCGTTTGCGCAATCGCGTCTGACTCGATTCGGAGTAGTTGCTGAATGTCTGCCAGGTGGTTCTGGGTCATGGTGGACTCGCCTTTGATATACGACGAGTGCCACGTTTGGCAAGTCGGCGACTCATAAGTTATAGTCCGGGCTTCCGTTCAGAATTAATTCAGACACGGCGGGTATGTGCTATGGGTCTATTAAGCCTCCTTCCAAAAGAAGATCAGTATTTTGATCTGTTCACGCAGATGACACTCTACATCTCTGCGGCGGCGCGCGAGCTGAAGGAGATGCTCTCGGACAAGAACCATGAGTACGCCGACTACGCTCAACGAATCAAAGGTCTCGAGCACGCCTGCGACGAACTCACGCATAACATTTCAACGCGGCTGAATAAGTCGTTCATCACGCCCTTTGACCGCGAAGACATTTACATGATGTCGAGCGCGCTGGACGATATCGTCGACCTGATCGACGATGCGGCGCGGGCGATCATTATCTTCGATGTCAGGGAGATTACGGACTATGCGCTTGAGTTCGCGGATGTGATCGAGCGCATGGCTGACCAGTTGAAAGAGATCGTTTCGACGTTGCAACGTCCTAAGAATGTGACGCAGCGACTGGTGGAGATTCACCGTTTGGAGAACGAAGGCGACGACATCTATCACGCCGCCATCGCGGAACTCTTTCATGATCCGCCAGACTCTTTGACGGTGCTGAAATGGAAAGAGGTTTACGAGAAACTCGAAGCCGCGGTCGATCGTTGCGAGAACGTGGCTAACATCATTGAGAGCGTGATTATCAAGCACACTTAAACTCATTGCTGATTGCCGATTGCCAATTGCCGATTTTAAGGCGAGCCCGGCACGCTAATAAATTGGCAATGGGAATCGGCAATTGGCAATCTGACCATGACCGCAACCCTGGCCTTCATAATCATCCTCGTCTTCCTGGCGCTTGTCTTCGATTACATCAACGGATTTCACGATGCCGCGAACTCGATCGCGACAGTCGTCTCGACCCGGGTCCTTTCACCGGGCATGGCAGTAATCTGGGCCGCCTTCTTTAACTTCGTCGCCTTCGCGATCTTCGGCACGCGGGTCGCGAAAGCGATCGGCGACGGAGTGCGTATGGATCTCATCAATCCCGAGTTGCGTCTTTACGTTTTGCTTGCCGCTCTGCTTGGGGCAATTATCTGGAACCTTATAACGTGGTACCTCGGACTGCCGACGTCGAGCTCGCACGCGTTGCTCGGTGGCTACGCCGGCGCGGGCGTCGCGGCGTATGGCGGTGTGAGTGGGTTGCTCAAAACTGAAGTATGGCTTCGAACGCTCAAGTTCATCGTACTGTCACCGCTGATCGGCATGCTTCTCGGTTTCGCGCTGATGGTGATGGTCTACTGGATCTTTCGCCGCTTCTCAGCATCGCGCGTGGACAAGATATTCCGCCGTGGCCAACTGCTCTCAGCAGCAGCTTTTTCATTGGGCCACGGTGGCAACGACGCGCAGAAGACGATGGGAATCATCACGGCTGTGCTCACGGCCGGTGGGGTTTGGGGTATGGCGTATGGACCTGATGGAAGCTTGCCGCCGATTCCGACTTTGGTCGTGTTGAGCGCACACGCTGCGATCGCTTTGGGCACTTTGTCGGGAGGCTGGCGCATCGTGCGAACGATGGGCACAAGAATCACGAAGCTGAAACCAGTGGGCGGTTTCTGCGCTGAGAGCGCAGCCGCACTGACACTCGCCTACGTCACGCTCACCGGAACCCCTGTTTCGACCACCCACACCATCACCGGATCGATCGTCGGCGTTGGCGCGACGCGCAGGTTGTCGGCCGTGAAGTGGGGCGTCGCCGGCCGGATCGTGTGGGCATGGATCCTGACAATCCCTGCCGCAGCCTTCGTCGCCGCGGTCTCCTTCTGGATCGTCTCAGCGCTCCACAAGCTCGCCGGTTAAGCGGCCACGAAGAAGCACAAAACGCACAAAGATTC
>DASSEB010000193.1:0-8966 GCA_035696765.1 Pyrinomonadaceae bacterium
ACAAGGGGCTCAATCTGGGGGAGTTTTGGGTTCTATGAAGCGCCGGCTATTGTAAATTAGTTCCTCGCGACGGCGCTAGGCAGCCGGCAAAGCACGCATCGCGTCATAATTCCAGCCCGCGCATTTCGACGCAAACGTAAATATGACTAAAAAATCCGGCGTCGTACTCATTGCTTTACTGGTTCTTCTCACAGATGTTAACGCGCAAAATCGATCCAAGATCGGTCTGCGCCTCCAGTCTTTTGTTGATGAGGGGCGGATTCCGGGAGCGGTGACGCTCGTAATCAGACACGGCCGAATCCTCAATTTCGAGGCAGCGGGCTACCAGGACCTCGAGCGCAAGATTCCGATGCGAACCGACACGATCTTCGATATCCGTTCGATGACGAAACCTGTCACAGCCATCGGAATCCTGATGTTGATGGAAGAAGGGAAACTCGCTCTCAACGACGCGGTGGAAGTGTATCTGCCGGAGTTTAAGGGTAGTGCTTTCAAGGACGATAACGGCTCACACCCGATCACGATTCGTCACCTGCTGAATCACACTGCCGGGCTGCCGCTTTATCGCTTGCCGATCAGTCAGGAGATGCCGGTTAAACGTGATCTGACGCTGGCGGAGTACGTTTCATTATTGAGTAAGCAAACGCCGGAGTACGAACCCGGCACACAACACCGGTACAGCAGCGGTGGTTTTGCAATTCTGGGCCGCATTATCGAAGTAATTTCAGGTATGCCGTACGAGCGGTTTATCAGAGAGCGCGTGTTCGTTCCGCTCGGCATGAAGGACAGCTCGTTCTTTGTTCCCGTTTATAAGCAGAGCCGGGTCGCGTCCATTTATCGAATGCAAAACGGCAAACTGACGAAGTGGGAAGAGTTGATGGCTTTCAGTCGAAAGGCGAAGTATCCGGGCCCGGAATTCGGGATGTATTCGACTGCTTCGGATTTGGCTGCGCTCAGCCAGATGCTCTTGAACGGCGGCATATATAGAGGACGGCGAATTCTTTCACGGCTGTCGGTGCAGCTCATGACGTCAAACCAGACTGCCGGGCTTCCTCTGGCCGGAACGCACCGGCCCGCGTTTCATGGATTTGGTTTGGGGCTATGGGGCGACCCTGCGGAAGATTTTCCGCTTACCACGCGCGGCAGTTTCGGACATAACGGCGCGTTCGGCGGAATCTTCTGGGTAGATCCGGAGGAAGGGCTGATCAGGATTTATCTCGAGCACGTGTTCGGATCCGGGAATGAGAGCGACATTTTCATGGCCATGGCCGCGACGCTGTAGGTGACAGGATTAACAGGATACGGAACTCACTTAGGAGTGACTCTGGGAATTTCAGGAAAGATTGTCGACACGAGTTGTGTCGCGAGTTCCAAGAATCGACCCTTGAGAACAGAAGTAAACGCTACACCAGCACTGGTAAGCAATACAGACAGAACCGCTGTAAAGCTTGGCATATCTCCGAACTGAGCAAATCTCTTCCACGAAAACTGTTCTTGTAGAGTATTGCGAAAAGTGTGATAGTCAAAAGCCCAGACGCCAAGCACCGTAAAAAACATAAAAATCTGCCCGGCACGTAGAAAAGTTGCGCTTAGCTCAACCGCCGAGACGCCTGAGGTCAGCCACACAGGTGATAAGCAAGCTATCACGACCAGTGCCACTCTCAATCCCTTTTTGAGTCCTAACTCTCCCTTAAGTTGATTGAAAAAGTATCCAAAGAAAAATGCATAAACTGCCCAGTCAAGCATAAACGTAATGATGCGCAGGCTGGTCCAAAGAAAAACAAATGAACTGTTCAAACGAATCTGTTTAATTACAAAGGTCAGCAGATAGAAGAGAATAAACGGCAGCGAAATGATTAACCCGCGTTTCAGGGCATGGATGCCGTTGAGCCAGTTTGTTCGGTATGGCCCCAGACTCAGTGCAAGATCCTTAGCCTCCAGGTCATAGAAGAAATTGTTCTCTGCCCGTACTCCAGCAGCATACTTTTCAAGTTTTAGACGTCGCTTCAGGAATTCTTCAACAGCTAAATCCCCGGAAGCAATTTTCTTTTCCATTTGATCCATTGAGCTGAGCAGTCTTTGAGATAGTGAGAGATCAAAGACTCTATCGAGAAACCATCGTCTTCGCTCGATAGCCACCGGTTTCAGATAATTCAGTGCGTTGATCTTTCTGGGCGACATGGCGAGAAACTGTGGATAGAATTTCAGTGCCAGTAAAAAAGGAATAGGCACGATGAACCAACTCAGAGTGGTGCTAATGACGTAACACGAAAATAAAAGTAATGCGACGGCAGAAATAAACGGATGAATCTCGTCCTGCCGGCGGTTAGCCACTCTTAAGATTTGAACTATTCCAACCAGGAAGATGTAAGGCACGAAATCCTGGATCATGCTGAAGAAGTTAGTCAGATTCGCACGTGTTACTTCCCAGGTTGAAAACTTGCCCGTATCAAGAGAGAAAATGCTCCTGTTTGCCGGGTAGGCCATGACCACGAGGAAAACAAGCACCGCAGCCAAATAGGCGAAGGAAATTGGCCGAAGCCGACCGGCACGAGCCAACTTACCAATGGACAGAGCCATGAATGCGAGAACGACAAAGGCGACGACGGTGGTCGGCATAAACGACTCCCCGGCGTTCTTTGTGCCGACCAAAACGATCCAATAAAAAAGCAAGAGCAAGAAGTATAGAAAACAGGCAGTAGTAAGGCCCTGCGCGAATTCAGACAACCAACTGCGTACGCCAGGTCCGCGCACCAGCGCTCTGACAATTGTGAGCAAGAGGACGGATACAAGCCAAAAGGCAAGGGCGGCGCCCGCAAACAACACTGGATGATCTGATGTCGGGAAGAGGATCGGTAGTGGACGACGGGTTGATATTGAGGCGAAAATTTTCCTTGTAACAACATAAATAAAGAGCTGAATGCTTGGGAGTAATAGGAGGCCCAGCAAGATGTTGCCAAATTGTTTTAAGCGCTTGATGTAACCTGGGTCAATCCAG
Organism: Pyrinomonadaceae bacterium; assembly: GCA_035696765.1. Lineage (GTDB taxonomy): Bacteria > Acidobacteriota > Blastocatellia > Pyrinomonadales > Pyrinomonadaceae > PSRF01. The sequence continues at coordinate 2,999 of DASSEB010000193.1, forward strand.
GAAAGGGTCGGATATTTCTCGAGCAAGTAAAAGAACCAAAGAATAGGAATGGCGTAGAGAAAGCTAGTCAGAAGTGAAAACGCATAGATTGCCCTGTAGTCAAAGAGCTGGTAAGGCGACAGAGTCAAGACCCTAAAGAGATTGCGAGGGCTCTTTGTTGGATTAAAGGCAATGGATACCTGGACGCTCTGGTTCCACTCCAGAGCGCTTCGCTTACCTGTCCAAACTGCGGATGGGTATCTGATCGAGTTCGGAGCGGGGCTGTAAGCCTGCGTTGTGTAATCATTGACTACAACTTCCAGAGTATCGTCAGGTCCTTGGACTGGATAATGGTTTTCATAACCACGTGATATTTCAAGATTGCCACTCTGGACAGGAAAGATCCATGAACGACGGATCGGAGCTTGTGCTCGAACGGTGATTTGGTCTTCGTTGGTACTGATCTCAGGAACAACATCGATAAATTCATACGAGATAGGTGAGCCGTTAAGCTGGAGATCAAACTCCCGATGAATGAACTCTGCGAGGCTGCTGTGGCCTGAGATAAGGTCCTCCGCAGCAGGGTCATTTTTAAGACGGGTGTCCTGAAGCTCGACCAGGATTTGATCATAGTTAATTGATAAAACGACTCGGCTGCGGCTGTTTGGTACGAAGCTGATAAACGACCGATCGTATCTATGGTAACTCGGAATCGATTCATCATTTAAACGATGGGGGAAAACAAAGTAACGGCCAGCCTGGGGAAAAGAAACATCGCCTTTGAAATGTCCTTGGTCGTCCGCAGTTACCGCTATATCCGGAGCGATCTTTTTGTACTCAGAACTAAGGTTGTCTTTAGCAATTACACTCAATAATACGGGCTGATCTGGAACCGCCGCTCCTTCAACCTGCAACGGCTGCGTAGTTACTTTTTTCGGAGCTCTATACAGCACCGGATCAATCTCACCCTTTGGAGTCCACTCGATTGTTTGAGACCGAACGACGTTATCGTCTTCGTCACTACCCGACGCTCCGCGAATTAACCTGGCTTTCAAGAATAAAAAGTTCTGACCGGGATGAAGCATTACCTGAGCGAAGTCAAACTCATTGCTCTCGTCGAGGGTTGCTGTGCGGCCGGTGAGTTTTCCATCCAGGAAAAGTTCAATTTCGCAAGGCTTATTTACGCTGCCAGTGATAGCAATAATGGGTTTATCGACTGAGTGTACTGAACTAAATGGTCCGCCAGACTCATCTATCTCAATCGACAACTCCAATTTCTTGTCTTTCGCCCCCCAAACAAACGCCCAAATCTCGTGGGAGCGATATCGCAAAGCAATAAAAATCAGGCCCAGCAGTAAAATCCCAATCACCACCAAGAGGGGCACACGCACCCACGCTAACCTGGTAAAGCGACGACGTTCGTTCTGAGGATTCTCGGGCTTCAACTGTGGTGATTGGTCTCTGCAGCCTAAAACCGATGCATGAGAACAGGTGAATACTAACGCGATGGAAAAGGCGAGCTTACTTTAAGCCGCCATCACGGCAACGTCAATAATTTATAGTTGATTGTGCAGTGTAGGGGATGACCGGTCGCTCGTTCAGTTGATTAGCGGTACTAGGTGAGACGTGTCCCCGTAAGCACAGTAATGAGTTTTGAGGAGTCGATGTTTCCGCCTGAGACGATGCAGACAATCTTTCCAGTGCCGGCTTGGCCGGACAGGGCGCAGGCGACGGGGACGGCGCCCGCGCCCTCGGGGACGATGTGGTTGTGTTGGACCATTAGACGAAGGGCGTTGGCTACCGAATCGAGATCTGCCACGAGGGAACCATCGATCAAACCACGAGCGCGCTCGAACATTTGTGGAAAGACGGCCTTCGCGCCGATGCCGTCAACCCACGACGCGACGTATTCAACCTGAGTCGGAACACCGGCCGCTAAAGAAGCAGTGAGTGGCGCGGCGGTGGCGACTTCCGCGGCGAAGATCTTACACGTGGGACGAAGTTGACGTATCACAGAACCGATTCCGCACGTGAGTCCGCCACCGCCCCACGGAATCACAACCGCATCCGGATCGGGCAAGTCCTCCAAAATCTCGAGAGCGATTGTTCCGTTGCCCGCCATCACATCCGGATCGTCAAACGCGTGAATGAACGTCCCCTCAACACCCGGATACGCACGTTCTTCAAACGCTCGCCACCACTGCTCAAACGACACTTTAATAACTCGCCCACCGAGCCGCTCGATTGCGTTGATCTTCGCCTCGGGCGCAGTCGCCGGTGCGATCACCGTACAGGGAATTCCCAACTCCCGCGCACACCATGCAACACCTTGCGCCATGTTTCCCGCCGACGCAGTGACGACTCCTCGCTGGAGTTTCTCTGGCGACAAGCGAGCGATCGCATTCGCGGCACCGCGAATCTTGAACGAGCCGATCGGTTGCAGGTTCTCCAGCTTCAAATAGATCTCAGCCGGAGCCGAAGGAACATTGAGACGTATGAGCGGCGTTCGAATCGCCGTGTTCGCGATCACACGGCGCGCTTCTTCAACTTCAGATAATGAGATCCAATCCATGATTTCGCAGATTACACCAATTTTGTTGACTTTCACGACGCTCGCTAGTAAAAACTCAGCACCGTCCGAATACCCAAACTCAGGAGAAACATCATGAAACACCTGGCCACAGCTCTAACGCTTGTTGTCCTTTTTGTCTCCGCCGCTGCCGCGCAAACATGGGAGCCCGAGATGCAATTGAAACTCAAAGCCGTCGGCTCGCCGAGAGTTTCTCCTGACGGCAAAAGAATGGTCTACACCGTCAACGAAGCCGTGACAACGGCCGACAAGAGCGAGTTTGTCACTCAGATCTGGTTGGCTAATCTCGACGCGAAGCAGAACGTCCAACTCACGTTTGGCGAGAAGTCATCGACCAATCCGAAATGGTCGCCCGACGGAAACTGGATCGCCTTCACGTCAAACCGCAAGGACAACAAAAACAATCTCTATCTCCTGAACTTGAATGGCGGCGAGGCTGAGCCGCTGACCGACGTCAAAAGCGGCGTCTCAAACTTCGCCTGGTCGCCTGACGGTCGCTCGATCGCTTTCACGATGACCGATGCGAAGACGGAAGAAGAAGAGAAGAACGACAAAGGCAAGAACGACTATCGCTGGATCGATGAAAACGTCAAACTCTCACGCCTGTACCTGATTACTATTCAAAAGGACGCGAACGGCAAACGTGAGCCGCGCAAGCTCACGACTGAAAACTACAACGTCGACGCGTTCGATTGGTCCAGTGACGGTTCGCGCATCGCCTTTGGTCATACGAAATCGCCAATCGCGAACGATTGGACCACTTCCGATGTTTCGATCATCGAAGTCGCGAGTGCGAAAGTCACCCCGCTGGCTAACACTCCCGCTGCCGAGAGCGATCCGCTTTACTCGCCGGACGGCAAGTCAATCGCGATCCTTGCGAGCGACAATCCGCCGCGCTGGGCACAGGCCGGCGTGATTCAAGTCTTTTCCACGAGCGGCGGTCAGCCAAAGAACCTCGTAGCTTCGTTCGACGCTCAGCCCGCGATCGCGGGATGGTCCGCCGACGGCAAACGCATTTACTTCAGCGAACCGAAAGGTACGGGGACCAACATTTATTCGCTCGACATCGCAGCCAATCGCATCGACGAAATCAAAGCCGATCCAGCCGTGTTTACTGCCGTGAGTCTCAATCGTTCCGGTACGACGTTCGGAATGGTACGGCAAACTTCCGATACGCCGCCCGATGTTTTCGTTGCAAACGTAACCAACTTCGCGCCCGTTCAAATCACTCGCGTCAATGCGGACGTGCAAATGCCGCCTATCGGGCGCACTGAAGTAATCACCTGGAAGTCGACAGACGGGAAACAGATCGAAGGCTTGTTGACGTACCCGGTCGGCTATCAAGCCGGACAGCGCGTGCCGTTGATTTTGAACGTTCACGGCGGACCCGCCGGCGTGTTCCTGCAAACGTTTGTCGGCGGCCGCGGTGTTTATCCGCTCGCGTCGTTTGCTTCACGCGGGTACGCGATCCTGCGTCCGAATCCGCGCGGTTCGAGTGGGTACGGCCCGGAGTTCCGGCGCGCGAACGAACGCGATTGGGGAGTCGGAGACTATCAGGATTTGATGACGGGCGTTGATCGAGTGATCCAGATGGGCGTTGCCGATCCGGAGCGGTTGGGCGTGATGGGTTGGAGTTACGGCGGATTTATGACGTCGTGGATCGTCACGCAGACACAACGTTTCAAAGCAGCGTCCGCCGGCGCGCCGGTGACAAACCTGATGAGCTTCAACGGCACGGCCGACATTCCGGCGTTCGTGCCTGATTATTTCGGCGGGCAGTTCTGGGAAGCACTCGACATCTATCAGAAGCATTCGCCGATGTTCAATGTCAAGAACGTCACCACGCCGACGATGATTCAACATGGCGAAGCGGACATCCGTGTGCCGATCTCGCAGGGTTATGAATTTTACAATGCGCTCAAAGTGAAGGGCGTGCCCACGAGAATGCTCGTGTTGCCGCGACAGCCGCACGGACCAAACGAACCAAAGATGCAGTTGATCACGATGAAAGCGAACCTCGAGTGGTTCGAGAAGTACATCGGCGCGAAGTCTCAAACTTCACGTAATTGAGCCACAAAGAAGCACAAAAAGCACAAAAGCTTCATTAAACTCCGCCGCTTTTTGTGCTTCTGTGATCCGGTGAAATTTTACATCGGCACGTCAGGGTGGCATTACAAACATTGGCTGGGCGGCGTCTTCTACCCTCCGGGTGTAACAGGCGCCGCGATGTTTCAGTTCTATGCGCGCCACTTTGATACCGTTGAAATCAACAACAGTTTCTATCGACTGCCCACCGCAAACACATTCGATACCTGGCGCGAATCCTCACCGCGTAACTTTCTTTTCGCGGTAAAAGCCAGCCGCTTCATCACGCACATGAAGAAATTGAAAGAGCCGCAGAGCTCGTCGGAGAAGTTCTTTTTGGTGGCGCAGCGGTTGGAGAAAAAGCTCGGACCGATCTTGTTTCAACTCCCCCCGCGATGGAAGTTGAATACCGAACGCCTCGCGTCGTTTATGGAGGCTTTGCCTCCCGAACATAAATACGCGTTCGAGTTCCGCGATGAGAGTTGGCTGGTTCCGGAAGTGTTCGCGTTATTGCGCAGGCACAACGCGGCATTCTGCATACACGACTTTGCAGACATGAAAATACCTAACAAGGTCACTGCAAAGTTTGCTTACGTCCGTTTCCACGGACCGACGAGCGCGAAGTATTGGGGAGAGTATTCTGACAGTCAGCTTCAGACGTGGGCTGACCAGATGAAGCAGTGGCCGGTGTCCGCAGTCTACGCTTATTTCAATAATGACCCTGGCGGCGCGGCGGTGAGAAACGCATTGACTCTCAAAACACTCGTGAGCAAAAACGCAAAAGTTGAGCATTAACTGCGACGAAACATTTCGAACAAGGGGAAATCATGAGTTCAAATCAACAGACAGGCAATCGACCACTCGCGCTCGTAACGGGAGCTTCCACGGGTATCGGTTACGAGCTTGCAATCTGCTGCGCTAAAGAAGGGTTCGATCTGCTCGTGGTAGCAGACCAGCCTAAGATTAATGAAGCCGCGGCACAATTGCGCAACTACGGAGTCGACGTCGAAGCGGTGGAAACTGATCTCGCCACGCGCGAAGGAGTAGACAAGTTTTACCAGGGCGTGAACGGAAGACCGGTAGACGCGCTGCTGGCGAATGCCGGACATGGGCTCGGCGGAGCTTTTCTCGATCAGGATTTTGAGGATGTTCGACACGTCATCGATACAAACATCACGGGCACGATTTACCTGATTCAAAAAGTCGGCAGAGACATGAGGGCGCAGGGTCGCGGTCGAATTCTGATCACCGGCTCGGTCGCGGGGTTCACGCCCGGCACCTACAATGCAGTCTATAACGGCAGCAAGGCCTTCA
>DASSEB010000194.1:0-9633 GCA_035696765.1 Pyrinomonadaceae bacterium
TGGCCCGCGACGATCGTCGTGATCGTCGCCGAGATGGTCACCGCACTTTTTCTGATCATGCCTCGCACTGTGCGACTCGGCGCATTGTGCGCGGCTCTCTTACTGATCGGTTTTGCGGCTTACGCGCTCTACTACGTTTACGGCTTGGACGGGGAGCCGCTCGAGTGTGGTTGCTTTGGCGGCATCATCGCCAGTCAGCTTGGTGTCAAGACTGCTCTCAGAAACCTGGCGCTGCTCGTTCCCGCGCTCATCGTGTGGTTTGGATATCGCAGGAGGAGAATGGCGCCGCGGTTGGAAGGAGTTTCATAATTGGCGAACATTGAATTTTGGGGTGGAGTCGGTACCGTCACCGGTTCGAAGTACCTGGTCAACACAGACAAGGCGCACGTGCTCGTCGACTGCGGGCTTTTTCAGGGCCTGAAGGAATTACGCGAACGAAACTGGCAGGAGCCGCCATTCGATCCGCGTTCGCTTACCGCTGTTCTCATCACGCACGCTCATATCGATCACACCGGTTACTTGCCGCGACTCGTACGGCATGGTTTCAATGGACCAGTTTACTGCTCGCGCGGCACCTCGGATCTTTTGAAAATACTGTTGCCCGATGCGGGACGCCTGCAAGAGGAAGACGCCGACTATCGCAACCGCCACAATCTAACCAAGCACACGCCGGCGCTTCCGCTCTACACCGAGAAGGATGCGTTTGCTGCGTTGGAACTAATCCGTCCAGTTGCGAACACTGGCGAGCCCGTGGAGGTCGCGCCGGGAGTTCGAGCGAGCTTCAGGATCGCAGGTCACATTCTTGGATCAAGTCTCGTGCTGTTGGAAGTCGATGGCAAACGCGTGCTGTTTTCCGGTGACCTGGGCCATTACGATCAGCCCATCATTCGCGATCCCACGCCGCCGCCTGCGTGTGACTATCTGCTTGTGGAATCCACTTACGGCGATCGTCTGCACGACCCGGAAGATCCAAAAGTCGCGCTTACGCGAATCATCCAAGATGCGGCGCAGCGCCAGTCGCCCGTGCTCATTCCGGCGTTCGCCGTCGGCCGCACGCAGGAGATCGTCTACTTGATTCGCGAGTTGGAAGACGAGCATGCGATTCCGATCGTGCCGGTGACAGTTGACTCCCCGATGGCTGCGGCAGCAACGTCCGCGTATGCCAATCGCAAAGAAGAACAGGACGAAGACTACGCGAGCATTCTGAAAAAACAGAAACATCCGCTGCGAACTCACTCGATGAACACTGCTTCATCGAAAGAGGAATCGAAGCGTCTCAACGACGCGAAGGGTGCGCGCGTGATCATCAGCGCGTCAGGGATGATGACGGGCGGCCGCGTGCTGCATCACGCGTTGCGAATGGTGCCCGATCCGGAGGCGACGCTAATTTTCGTGGGCTATCAGGCGGCGGGCACTACCGGCCGGCGCATAGTCGACGGCGAGCCCGAAGTAAAAATTCTGGGTCAATGGGTGCCGGTGCGTTGCCGAGTGGCAAAGATCGGCGGCTTCTCCGCGCACGCCGATTGGCAGGAAGTGTTGCGTTGGCTGGAAGGCATGAAGGACGGCACGCCGCGCCAAACCTTCCTGACTCACGGCGAACCCGAAGCCGCAAACGCGATGGCCGGACACATCAAAGAAAGATTCGGCTGGAACGTTCACGTCCCGCAGTACGGCGAACGTGTCGAGTTGGTGTAGCCACAAGAAGCACAAAAATCACAAACGATTCAGCCAAGTCATTTGTGCTTTTTGTGCCTCTTTGTGGCTGGCTGCTATACTCCCGCCTTTCTACAACTAAATCATTCGCGTGAGGAGCTTCATCATTGAGCGTTCTAGTTGATAAATCAACGCGCCTCGTTGTGCAGGGTATTACGGGGAAAGAAGGAACCTTCCATACGCAGCAGATGGTCGAGTATGGAACGAACGTCGTCGCGGGTGTGACACCGGGAAAAGGTGGGACCACGCACGAGGGTATTCCTGTTTTCAATACAGTCGCCGATGCAGTCAAAGAAGCCGGCGCGAATGCTTCTGTGATCTACGTGCCGCCTTCATTCGCAGCCGACGCGGTGATGGAAGCGGCCGACGCCGGAATTCCGGTCGTTGTTTGTATCACTGAAGGTATTCCGACGCTCGACATGGTGAAGGTGAAGGAATACCTGAGCGACAAACCGACTCGCCTGATTGGACCAAACTGTCCGGGCATCATCTCTCCGGGCAGATGCAAAATCGGGATCATGCCCGGCCACATTCATCGCGAAGGAAACATCGGCGTCGTATCGCGTTCCGGAACGTTGACGTATGAAGCTGTCGGGCAACTGACGGCACTCGGCCTGGGCCAGTCGTCGGCGATCGGTATCGGCGGAGATCCGATTGTCGGCACGACTCACGTCGATGCACTGCGACTGTTCGAGGCAGACGATGAGACGATCGGAATCGTGATGATTGGCGAGATTGGTGGAACTGCTGAAGAAGAAGCCGCGGCGTTTGCGAAAGAGAATGTGACGAAACCGATCGTTGCGTTCATCGCCGGTCAAACAGCGCCGCCCGGAAGACGCATGGGCCACGCGGGAGCGATCATCGCCGGCGGCAAAGGAACGGCAGCCGAGAAGATGAAGGCACTTGATGAAGCCGGCATTCATGTCGTGAAGTCGCCGGCTGATATAGGGAACGCCATGAAGGAAGCACTTTAGCCACAAAAAGGCACAAAACGCATAAAAACAGCAGTACGAGGATCAAGTACAACAAAGCACCAAGCACCAAGCACAAACGTAAACATGTCAAACCTAACATTCGGCATTATCAAACCCGACGCGGTGCGCGCGGGTCACACGGGATCGATCATTCAAAGTATTCTCGACAGCGGTTTCAAACTCCGCGGACTCAAGTTGATCCACATGACGCGACAGGAAGCCGAAGGGTTCTACGCCGTGCATCGCGAGCGGCCCTTCTTCGCCGGCCTTACAGAATTCATGTCGAGCGCGCCGTGTGTCGTCATGGCGCTCGAGAAAGAAGGCGCGGTGAAAGCGTGGCGCGATTTAATGGGCGCGACCGATCCGGCGAAGGCTGATGAAGGCACGTTGCGAAAAAGATTTGGCGGCTCCGTCGGCGAGAACGCAGTCCACGGTTCTGACTCTGACGAGAACGCAGCAATCGAAGTCTCATACTTCTTCAGCAGGCTCGAACTGGTTTAGCAACAGGACATGAAGTACTGCCCGCAGTGCAAGAGGCAATACACCGAAGAGTGGCTGGCCTTCTGTTCGGACGATGGCACTCCGCTGATCGAAGATCTGACGCCCGCGAAGGACCCGAACTGGGATCCGAAGATTCGCGAACCAAAAGTCGACACCGCATCGGAACAGGAAACGCAGTGGCTTCCACGCGAACCACCGCTGCCCGGCGGTTGGATCGCGCCCGACGAGCGCCCTCCGATGAGTCCGGGTCCGTGGCAGCCGCCGCCACCGCCTCCGTTTCGCCCTAATGATCCTAATAAACAGCCCAGTCAGGCGTTAGGACTTGCGTCGATGATTGCCGGCATTTTCGGAGTCGTAATGGGCTGGTGCTTCGGTCCGGTTCCAGGTCTGCTTGCCGTCATTCTCGGATGGATGGCGCTATCGCAGAACAAAAAGTCGCCCGATCAGGTTGGTGGAAAGTCGTATGCCCTGGCTGGAATGATCTTAGGCTCGCTGAATCTGGCGTTCTATCTCTTGTTTCTTATCTGGTTTCTTGTGTCCCTGGCCTTTAGGTAATTTTGTCGGCAGTCGGTAGAATTCATCTTACGATGAAGCGCTGTTCTACCTGCAACCGGACTTACACGGATCCGAACCTCAGCTTTTGTATTGACGACGGCACACCGCTGACGCCGATCAACTACGAGGATGAGACGACTGTCGTTTCCCCGCGCAACACTGATGACAATTGGAACGCAGTAGCTTATCAGCCACCGGGTCCGTATGTTCCTCCGGGCACTGACCCGAGCCGTCCGCGACGACGCGTTTGGCCGTGGGTGCTGGGCATCGCCGGCGCTTTCATCCTTGGCATCGTTGCCATCTCGATCGCAGCCGCGATCCTGGCGCCCCGGCTGTTACGTTCTGCCCGTAACCAACAACACGAAGCAGCGCCGAAGCAGCAACGCGAGATTCCTAACACCAACACGTCACCGGAAAATGCGAACGTCGCCGAGCCGCCGGTAAACACAAATGCCAATGCGAATGCGAGCGTCGCCGTTCCGCCGCCGGCAGATCGCGAACTGGTGCTGGCCCAATTGACCGGCCTCGAGCACGATTGGACAGTCGCAAACCTGAACGCCGACAAGAAGGCGCTGGAGCGAATTCTCGCGGATGATTATGTTGGCCCAACCAGTGAAGGTGCAGGACTACAAACCAAAGCGGATTACATTCGCACGATTGAACGCGATACTAACGTTCAAAAATGGGAGTTTAACGATCTGAAAGTGATGCTGACCGGAGATCGAGCCACGTTGACCGGCAAGATTACTTATCAAACAAAAGATCAGGATCTGGGCTTTGTTTTTACGGATAAGTTTGTCTGGCGCGACGGCAGGTGGCAAGCGACCGGATCGCAAGTGACCCCAAGAGAGTAAAAATGTCGATCATCACTGACGTAATTGAATCAACGAAGGCAATCATCCAGGGAATGGGTGTGACGTTGTCCTACATTCCCAAGCGCAAGTGGACGGTGCAATATCCGGACGAGCCGGTCACGATGCAGCCACGCTATCGCGGGCAGCACCTGTTGCACGTCGACGAGCTCGGGCGCGAGAAGTGTGTCGCCTGTTATCTCTGCGCTGCTGCGTGTCCGTCCGAATGTATTTACATCGTTGCTGCCGACGATCCGCGTCCGCCCGAAGAACGCACCGGCGTCGACGAACGCTACGCGGCCGTTTACAACATCGATTATGGTCGTTGCATCTTCTGCGGTTATTGTGTCGAGGCCTGCCCGAAGGACGCCATCACTCACGGTTACAATTTTGAATTGTCTGTTTACAGTCGCGCGGATCTCCTCAAGACCAAAGATGATTTGCTGATTACGAAACAGCTTCAGTCGAAGAACTATCGAGTCGCGCTGTCGCATGAAGACGTCGATTCGGAGTACAAGGAAGTCTGATCCTGCAACAGAAACCATCCGCAGATCACATGGAACATGAATCTGTGGATGAGATTTTCACATGCCTCTCCGCGAGTATCACAAACGTTGGGAGTTTGATCTCAAATCGAGCCCCGAGAGGCTTTGGCCTTTTATCGCCGATACCAACAGATTCAATCGCGACACTGGCGTGCCGAGTATTGAAGTAGACTCGCCCAACAAACCACTACGAAACGCGCGGCGTAAAGTGCGGCTCTCGATGTACGGCTTGCCTGTCGAATGGGAGGAGCAACCGTTCGAATGGGTGAAGCCTTTTCGTTTCGGCGTCGAACGTGTTTACAACAAAGGACCGTTGGCCCGTTTGCGAATGCTGGCCGAGTTGACACCAAAATCCGAGGGTGGCACGCATTTGATCTACGAGCTGTGGTCTACACCGAGAAACATTCCGGGCGCGGTCGCGATACCGGTGCAGCTTAACCTCGTCGTCGCGCGCAGGTTTCGCGACTCCATTAAAAAATATGACGAGGCCGCCTTCAATGGAGCGACCATCGAAACGTCTCAACCCGATACTTCGCAATCTTCATTTGACCTGTCGCGTCTTTCATCGCTCAAGCAAAAGTTGATCGCAGATCTTGAAAGCACGGAGTCGCCGGAAAAAAAGATCGCGATCGCCGAACGGCTGGCCGACTTTCTCGAACAGGGCGACGATCTCGCTGTCTCACGCATCCGCGCGTACAAGCTCGCCGACGATTGGCAGGAGCCGAGACGCGTCGTGTTGGAGGTTTGTTTGCGTGCGACGCGGATCGGGCTGCTCGACTTTCAATGGGATCTGCTCTGCCCGTTGTGTCGCGGGCCACAGGAGAGCGGCCGATCTCTAAAAGATATTCAGACTGACGTGCACTGCGATACGTGCAAGATCGATTTCACTGTTAACTTTGATCGTTACGTGGAATTGACCTTTCTTCCAAATCCCGCCGTCAGGCGTGTAAGCGTGTCTTCCTATTGCGTGGGCAGTCCGCATCGAACACCTCATGTTGTCGCACAGCAACTTCTTCCTGCCGGAGATAAGCGAGAGCTGACTCTGCCGCTCGAGTCCGGCAGCTATCGACTGCGCGCGCTCGAGTTGCGGGGTTCTCAGGATCTTACGGTATCTCCCGAGGGTGAGAGTTCGGCCCAGGTGACGCTCTCGAACAACGGTTGGAATCGTGAGCCTTTGCAAGTCAACGAGAAGTTTTCACTCGCGATGAAGAATGAAACCGACGCGGAACAACTTCTCATTCTCGAGCGAATGGAGTGGAGCGATCAGGCTACAACCGCGGCCGAAGTGACGGCGCTGCAAATGTTCCGCGATCTGTTTGCGAGCGAAGCATTGCGTCCGGGCGAACAGATTTCAGTGGGAACACTGACCGTGCTCTTCACCGATCTGCGGCATTCGACGCAGCTTTATCGCGAGATTGGAGACGCGACGGCGTTTGGCCGCGTCATGAGCCATTTTGACGTCGTGAGAAAAGCGATCGCGGAGCACGATGGCGCAATCGTGAAGACGATCGGCGACGCGGTCATGGCAGTCTTCCGATCTGCTGCTGACGGCCTGCTCGCAATGCTCGAAGTGCAGGAAGCGTTGGCTGCACCTGCTGACGGCAGCATTCCTCTGCAACTCAAAGCCGGATTGAATACTGGTCCATGCATCGCCGTGACGCTGAACGATCGACTCGACTATTTCGGTTCAACAGTAAACATGGCCGCGCGTCTCGAGGGCCTGTCGTCGGGTTTCGACGTGATAATCTCACGATCGGTTTATGAAGATGCGAGAGTGCGGGAGTTGATCCAATCGCAGGAATTGTCGGCTGTCGAATTTGATATGTCGCTCAAAGGTTTTGAGAACGAACGATTCGAGTTATGGAGGGTAAGTCGGCATTGACGCCCGCCCTCCTCGCAGCTCAGGAAGTTTCCAAGATTTACCAGATGGGCAGTAACAGCGTTACTGCTCTCGACAACGTCTCGCTCGAGATCGGCGAGGGCGAGTTTGTCGCGATCCAGGGAACATCCGGCTCCGGTAAATCGACTTTGCTGAACATGCTTGGCGGCCTCGATCACCCGACCCGGGGTGAAGTGTTTTTTGCTGCACGTCCGTTGGGGCCGTTCAGCAAGAAAGAGATGGCGCGGTACCGGCGCTTTTCCGTCGGCATGATCTTTCAAAACTTCAATCTCATTCCGACGATGACTGCGCGCGAGAACGTCTCACTCGCGCTCGCGTTCGGAGGTTTGCGCGGGCAGCAGCGACGGGCGCGCTCGAGTGAACTGCTGGCGCGCGTCGGTCTCGGCGATCGCCTCGAGCATAAGCCGTCCGAGCTTTCTGGTGGCGAGCAACAGCGTGTGGCGATCGCGCGCGCACTCGCCAACAATCCGAAAGTTTTGCTGGCAGACGAACCGACCGGAAACCTTGATTCGATCCGCGCGCACGAACTGCTGGGCCTGTTGCGCGAAATGGTTAGCCAGGACGCGCTGACGATTCTAATGGTGACGCACGACCACGAACTGGCAAACAGCTTCGCGGATCGCATCGTGTTCATGAAGGATGGAAGAGTTGTATAGCCGCGCTAAAACATTCGGAGGATGCCATGTCACAGCAAGTTAGTGAAATGACGATCGAGGCACTTCGTTCGGTGCCGCTGTTTGCTTCACTTGACGACGAGGCAGCGAAAGATTTGCGCAACCTGCTTTCCGATCGTGTCGTGCCGCGAAACACGCGTCTCTTCCGTCAGGGCGACAAAGGCGATGCCATGTACCTGATCGAGAGCGGCCGTGTGCGCATCAGTATTCGCGACGACGACAGCCAGGAAGTCACGCTTGCCGAACTTGCGCAGGGCGACTTCTTCGGCGAGATGTCGATCATCGACGGGCGTCAAAGGTCCGCCGACGCGCAAGTGATCGACGACGCGCGGCTCGCGATTCTTTCACGCGACGCGTTTCTCTCTTTCGTCCGCACGAATCCTGACGTCGCACTCGAGATGCTCAGTGCACTGACCGACAGGTTGCGACGCACAGACGATCTGCTGCGATCTCGTGTTTCGCGTAACGTGAACGAAGAAGAACAGGCGCGCTTGACCCTCGCCGATCGCGCCGCCGACCTGATCGCCGAGTTTGGTGGAAGCTGGAAGTTTATCGGCGTGTCGATCGCGCTCATCATCTTCTGGATCATCTTCAACTCCTGGATTCTCATACGCGGTTTCGATCCTGCGCCGTATCAAATGTTGAACCTGGTGTTGGCGGTTATCGCCGGAATGCAGGCGCCAATCATCATGATGTCGCAGAACCGGCAAGGCGAAAAGGACCGCCTGCGCGCAGACCTCGATTACCAGGTGAACCTTAAAAACGAACTCTCCCTCGCGGAAGTGTTGCGTCGCCTTGACGTGCTGGAGAGCGAACGCTTGCCCAAACTGATTGACGACCTGAGAACGCAAACCAAATGATCAAAGCCATCTTCTTCGACTTCAACGGCGTCATCATCGACGACGAAAACATTCAAATGAAGGCATATCAGGAGGTGTTGCGCGGGCATGAGATCGACCTCACCGAGGAATGGTATTTCGACGCGCTGGGTATGGACGACAAGACGTTTGTGAAGGCGATGTTCGAGCGGGCGAAGAAACCTTTGACTGATCCGGTCCTTGAGACAGTGCTGGGCGCCAAGACTGATTTGCACCGGCAGATGATTGAGGACGAGTTGCCGTTCTTTCCGGGCGTGCTCACGTTTCTCAAAGCAACGTCGCGACACTTCGCGCTCGGGCTCGTGAGCATGGCCAACAAGACTGAAGTTGGTTACGTATTTGAGCGCGCAAACCTGACGCCGCTCTTTTCGATAGTCGTAACTGCGGAAGATGCGTCAATGTGCAAGCCTGCGCCTGAGTGTTACCTTGCGGGGTTGACGAAGTTGAATGAGAAGCGGCAGCGCGAACGTCAACTGCCGCTGCTGGCGTCCGAGTGTTTGGCGATCGAAGACGCGCCACCGGGCATTCAGTCTGCGCGAGCGGCAGGCATGCGGACGTTGGGCGTGACGAACACCGTTTCTGAAGAAGCGTTGCGCGCGGCGGGAGCGGATGTGGTGACGAAGAGTCTTGCTGATTGGACGGTTGGTGCGGTCGAGGGATTGTATTAGACAGGATGAGCTTTCTCGATATCCTTCATCTCGCGTTACGAAATCTGCGGCAGGCAAAGCTGCGGGCGATCCTTACGACGATGGGCGTCATCGTCGGAGTGTCAGTAATCGTGACGATGGTGTCGTTCGGTCTTGGCCTCCAAAGCAACATGCTCGCGCGTTTCAGAGCCCTCGACCTCTTCAACGAAATACAGGTCTTCGGCCAGGGCCTCAGCAGTCTTGCCGGAATGGATCGCCCGGCGGAGAGAGACGAAGGCGAAAGACGCCAGCGGTCCAGGACCGCGACCCGCATTCTCGACGACGCCGGAATCAAAGAGATCACGGCAATTCCCGGCGTCGCGTACGTAGAACCGAGTGTCAACTTCCCCGCATAC
>DASSEB010000195.1:0-4388 GCA_035696765.1 Pyrinomonadaceae bacterium
GCTGCCGGCAAACTCCCAAACCGCGAGCGGATGCCAGGCGTAGATCAGAACTCGTTGCCTTGCGAAGCCAAATGAAACGAGCAACTGCACGAGCGCCCAAACCGCCACAGCTTCAAACCCGACCATCACGGCTTTCATCCACGTCACGGATTCGCTTAATCGAGTTATGAAGAGAAACGACACTTCCGCGACCGGTGGATAAATTGTGCGCGCATAATCGCGCCTGTTGATCTTTGGATAGATCTTGGGGTCCCGCAGCTCAGCGAGTGATTCGTCGGCAGGAATATACCGGTAAGGATTTATGCCGGCTGACTGAACTCGGCCGTCCCAGACGTAACGATAAATATCGTCGGACAGATAAGGCGCGTAAAAAATTATGCTGAGGCGGAAAAGCGCGGCGAAGATTAATCCAAGCAGTAATAGGGGACGCGAGTCTGTGGTGCGTAAGATAAGCCAGACAGCACCAACATAGATGACCACCTGAGCAGCCACGAGTTTTAGGAACCAGGGCAGATCTGCAACGGCTTCGGAGTGAACGGCAATGCGGTAGAGCACCAGCATCGCGAGACCAAGCATGCTGAGCGGCCACAAAGAAGCACACAGGGCACAAAAATCAAGGAATCGTTTTGTGCTTTTTGTGCTTTTTTGTGGCTTCATTCAGTTTTGAGGCGAAGTTTAGGGCAGATACGTTGCAGCCCTTCGGTTTCTATTATCGACTCCAGGAATGCACGCGTGTGAGGCGCAGGATAAGCGCCGTTTACCGGCGGCGCGAAGAACAGCTCTTCACATAAACGATTGAGTGTTTCTGCATCGTCGACATCGTACCAGGGCGGTAGCAACTCAACCGGCAGATCGATTTCTGCTGCGCGTTGTCTCGTGCGAGCGAGCACGTCCGAACTGCTCCAGGCAATTTCATTAAAAAGATTTCTGTGAGCGTGCTTCAAGCCAATCAGGTAGTAGCCACCGTCTTCCGCGGCTCCGAGCACCACGCGATCACCGTCCGTCGCAAGCGATTCAATGGCTCGAATCAGAATCGACTTCGGCAGAGTTGGACTATCTGAATTGATGAGACAGACGGCGCCGTAACCCTGTCTCAAAAGATCCTCGGTGGCGTTGCAGAGACGCTGGCCTAGCGATGTACCGCGCTGGGCCAGCAACTTGAACCCGACAGGTAAGAGACCATCAAACGCCGACTCCGATCCAACCGGCGTATAGACCACAAGACCTGATGCTGCTTCTGTCTCGCTGACGCTCTCGATGTTCGCCGCCATGTCGCGCAGAAAACAGATATTGAGTTGCGCGGCTTCCTGCGCTGTCAAAGGCGGCACGAGTCGTGTCTTTACCTCACCCGCCACGGGCGCCTTGGCCATCAATCCGAGCGCACAACGACGTGTCGACGTCATAGAGAATGTCATAGCATGATCAGCCACGGATTACACGGATAGAAATCGGGATGTATAATCTGTGGCCACGATCAACCAACTTGCGGATCACAGGTGCAATCATGACTCATGACGCGGCCGTTTTGAAAGCCCGCGAGATCGCCACTCGCGTGCTCACGCCAGCCGCAGTGCAAAACGACACTGCGGGTCGATTCTCGACCGAGGCTGTTCAGTCGCTCGGTGAGTCCGGACTGCTTGGGCTGTTGCTGCCCGAGGAGCACGGCGGTGCCGGATTAGGTCCGCGCACGTTTGCGGTTGTGACGGCGACGCTTGCCGAGGCAGACGCTTCCGTCGCGATGGTCTATCTGATGCACATCCTCGGCACCGCCACGATCTCTGCAGCGCGGCCACCTGCGAATGGAGCGCTCACGCCCATACTTCAGGAGATCGCTGCGGGCCGCCACTTATCCACGCTCGCTTTCAGTGAAGCCGGGTCGCGCAGCCATTTCTGGGCGCCTCTCTCTCGTGCGCAGCGGAATGGTGACGGCGTGCATATCAGCGCTAAAAAATCGTGGGTAACGAGCGCCGGTCATGCGCAGAGCTATGTCGTGTCTGCACTTGCGCCGGAAGGCGCAGGGCCCACGGACTCCACGCTCTATCTTCTTTTAGCGGGAACACCTGGTCTATCGGTTGCGGGTCCTTGGGATGGTTTGGGACTGCGCGCAAACGCCTCCGCGCCGATTACACTCGACGATTGCCCCGTGCCATCCGATTTTCAGCTCACCGACGACGGCGGCGGATTTCCCGTCATGCTGAACGTTGTGCTGCCGCTGTTTAATTTAGGCACAGCAGCAGTTGCCCTGGGATTGTGCCGCGCCGCAGTCACTGCAACCACATCGCACCTGAAGAATGCGAAGTTCGAACATCTCGGCCAGAGCCTCGGCGAGAGTCTGCCTACACTTCGCGCACAACTCGCGACGATGCAGATCGAGACGGACGGGCTGTCAGCCCGCATCGACGATTTGATCGATCATCTTGAAACCCCGCGTGAGACTACGATGCTGCGCGTGCTCGAGACCAAGGCCGCTGCCGGTGAAGTCGCAATCAATGTTACGTCAACCGCAATGCGCGTTTGCGGCGGTGCGGCGTTCTCGAAACATTTGAACATTGAACGCCTGTTCCGCGACGCGCACGCGGGTGCCGTCATGGCGCCGACGGGCGATGTTCTGCGCGAGTTTATTGGAAAGTCGCTGTTGGGAATTCCGCTCTTTTGAAGGACCAGGTAAAGCTATGGGCGAAACAATCTGGGTCGGAGCTGTCGCATACACTCCGAAAGTGGTTACGATTTGGGAAGGAATGCGCCAGTATTTCCAGGAGGAAGCGCATCTCCCTGTCGAGATCGTGCTATTTCAGAGTTACGAGGCACAGGTCCTCGCGCTCCTGGCCCAACCTGGCGACGCCGTGCCTCGCATCGACATCGCCTGGAACACAAACCTTGCCTTCCTCCAGTCAGATGAGTGGAGCGGCCACGCGTGCCGTGCGGTGGCGATGCGCGATACGGATCTGAATTGGATGACCAAGATCGTCGCGGCTACCGGAGGCCCGATTTCAACGATTGTGGATTTAAAAAACCGGACGCTCGCGCTCGGCAGCCGGGACAGCGGACATGCAGCGATTCTTCCGGTTTATTTTTTGGAGCAGCAAGGCATGCGCGAGGGAAGCGACTACCGGACGTTGCGCTTCGACAGCGATGTAGGCAAACACGGTGATACGGGTACGAGCGAAGTCGAAGTGGTGCGGGCCGTCCTCGACGGGCGAGCCGACGCCGGCGCTATCGGAAGTCCTTTCTGGAACACTGTGCGCACCGAGCACCTTGTTCCGGAAGGCGCGCTTCGAGAGATATGGTCCTCTCCGCCTTACCACCATTGCATGTTCACAGCACGGCCTGATCTGGATCGCGAACGAGAGCGTCGGTTTGCCGACGCGCTGTTGGCGATGAGCTACGACAACCCGCGTCACCGTTCGATTCTCGATGCGGAGGGACTGCAGCGTTGGTTAACGCCTCACCTCGATGGCTATGATGCTTTGCGGGATGCTGCGGCCGAACAGGGGTTCTTCAACACGTTGGATCAGGATGTCAGGCGCAGTTGAAGATCTTCGCCAGCTTGTTCGCGTGTTCGCGTTCGTGATCGAAGGCGCGGCGGACAGCGGCGAAGGATTCAGCAAGCGGGAAAATCTCGCGCGTCACCAGCAGATCGTCATCTTCCGCTCCGACCGGGTGCCAGTACACACCGTCCGCCGTAATCGTCACTTCCGGCACTAAATCGGTTCGCGTGATAGCAACACCTTCCCCCGCAGCACCACGCAAAGCGATCCGGCGTATCACCCGGTCTTCGTCCGCAATCTGCTCCTCGTCCAGGAATTGACGAAACTCCTCGGCCTCCGCATCGGTCGAAACAGTCGCTGCGAGTCGCACACGAAACCCGTGCTCACGCGCGCGCTGAATACCTTCTCGTGTTCGCAGCCATGTTCCAGGCCCGCGATGGAGGTCGTGAAGGTCTGGAGTTGCGCTGTCGAGACTGATTTGCAGCACGACGCGATCGCGAGGCAATGCTTTCAACGTTTCAACACGACGTCCAGTAAACAACATCCCGTTCGTCAACACTGTCGTTGGCGCAGCCGCGGCGCAAGCAAGCAGGATTTCGGCGATATCTTGCAGTAGAAACGGCTCGCCTCCGGTGACGAAGATCTCCTTGACGCCGAGCTCCGGCGCTTCACGAGCGATCCGCTGTACACGCGCCAGCCCCAACTCTCGCCTCGGCGCCGTCGGTGAAGAACGGACACAACAGTAGTCGCAACGCAGGTTGCAGTCGAAATTCGTGTAGAGCCAAAGCCGCGATCCTATTGGCCGGTTCGCTTCAGCTTCCGGCGCAACAGTCCCACACCGGAAAACCCACCGCATCCGGCCCTTTTCGAACGTGGTTTCTACCAGTGTGTTCCCCGTGA